>JBLIGH010000041.1:0-12805 GCA_047636855.1 Pseudorhodobacter sp. | reverse complement strand
GGCATCTTCCAAAAAGCGCGTGATGCGGGCTGAATGATGCCAAAGTTTGCGCAGGTGTCGCGCTGTGAAGGGGTTGATCGCGCCAAGCAACAGCCCGTCGATGCGGTCAATATAGCTGCGGTGCGCGGCAACGGCACCAGCCTCGGGGCGCCCCTGTAGCGCGGTCAGGATCGCCGCAATCTGGGCCATTTCCTTTTGGGCTGCGGTGCAAAGGTGCGCATCAGCCAGCGCGGGCTCTGCGGCCCGCCTTGCTTGCAAGACATGCCCGATCAACGCCCCGGTGACCGGCAGCACCTGCCAGCCGGCGCGGGCCTGTGGTTGCGCCCAACCATCATAGCTGAGCCGCGCCAATCCCGCCCGGGCGGCCGCGCGTGTCAGGCCAAACCGGTCCATCACATCGGCCTCGGTGAGGGTTTCGCCGGGTCTAATCTCACACCAGATCACCGCGTCAAGGAGGCGATCCTCGGCAAAGCGAGCTTTGGCCTCGGGGGCTGGTGGGCCATCAGCGCTGACAGTGCTGCGCAGAAGGGGGGAGCTTGGATCATACATGAAAATCTCAATTATAGCTTATTGACATGTTGTAACGAATAAATTGACATTGCAACGAAGAAAATACGGGCAGCGCAAGAAAGGCACGTGCATGAGGATCAGGGCGGTTTCGGTGGCCGGGGCGAATACCTTGCTGGGTCAGCATCTTTTGGCGCGACTGGTCGCAGACCCTTCGGTTCGCATCGCCAGCCTGCATGACCGTCTGGCACTTGAGGCCGCCAGTTTGGACGTTTCGACGCAGTGGCAGGTTGACGAGAATGTCCGTCAGCTTCTGCACGAGGTGCCGCTGTTAGGCCCCGACGCGCCTGCGCGCGCCCCGGTCTTGTTGTCGTTCTTGCCCGAACTTGGCGCGCAAAGCATCGAGGCAGCGCATCTGGCACGCCGTACGCGCGTGATAACTCATTGCGAATACGCTCGTTTGACTGTGCCACTGGCCCTGCCGGGCATCACCGAAATCGACCCCTAGGCCCGGCATCTTTCGACGCCAAACTGTACCACGGCCATTTGCGCGCTGCCACTAAAGCTGCTGCATGACGCTCACGGCGTCGGGCGGGTCACAATCACCACCTTGCAGGCGATTAGCGGCACCGATCTGCCGGGAATGCCGGCACATATGATCCAAGATCAGGTCGTAGGTCATCTTGTGGGCGAGGCGGAAGCGCTGTGCTACGAACTTGACGTGCTCTTTGGCGGTGCCTTTCCGGTCGAGGCCTTCGCGACGCGGGTGCCGGTCTGGCGCGGGCACACGATCACTATGGCAGTGCGCCTGATCGATGGCGCCGATGCGGCAACCGTGATGCAGACATTGACCGGGATGCCAAATGTCGCCCTTGGCTTGCCAACCCACCGCGACCGATTTTCACCTGATGTACCGCTGGCCACCATCGGCGCGATCCGCGACGCAGCGGGGACCGTGCTTATGACCCTCAAAGGCGATAATCTTGAGGCGGCTACGACCCAACTTATGATCGGTGTTCTGGATGCACTTGCCCTTTAGGGGTCTGATGCCGGAGAGTGCAGAATCCTACGCTAAGCGCTGAGAACCCGTTTCCCGTAATCGCGCAGATTGCCGTTCGGGTCGACATATCGGTAGAGTGTAACCGGTTTGACCCCCAGTTCCTTACAGAGTTCTGAAACCGACGTGTCGCGACTGGCCATAGCGGCCTGGGCCATGCGGACCTGCGCTTTTGTCGGCGCAAACTTCCTGCCACCTTTCCGGCCACGAGCGCGGGCGGCTTGTAACCCTGCCATTGTGCGTTCTCGGATCAACTCGGTTTCAAATTCGGCCACCAACACCCATGACTATTTTTAGCTCTCGCATCTGTCGAGGTGGCATGTCGAAAGCGAAACGCTGGCACGCGCGCTGACTATGGTTATTGACGGCTAATCCGCCTTACCGATGGCCTGGTTCTGGGGCGCAGGACAGACCGCATCCAGTGACGGGCAGTTCTTCCCCACCACGCGTCAGGGCGAGGCGATGAACTTAATCAACGCCAAGTATGGCCACGAACCAGGATTGAAAGCCTACACCCATGTCTCCGACCAGTTAGGCCCCTTCGCCACCCAGACCATCCCGGCTACGGTGAATGAAGCACCTTACATCCTGGACGGTCTGTTGATGACCGACGCGGGCCAGAAGGTCCGTGAGCAGTACGCCGATACAGGCGGCTTCACCGACCACGTCTTCGCCGTCACCGCCCTTCTGGGCTTTGAGTTCATCCCCCGCATCAGGGATCTGCCATCCAAGCGCCTCTACCTTTTCGATCCGGCATCCTGCCCGAAGGAACTGAAAGGATTGATTGGAGGGAAGGTCAGGGAACCCGTTATCAGCTCAAATTGGCCAGATATCCTGCGCAGCGCGGCCACCATGGTGGCGGGCGCAATGCCGCCAAGCCAACTCTTGCGAAAGTTTGCGGCCTATCCCCGGCAGCATGAGCTTGCAGTCGCGTTGCGTGAAATCGGTCGGGTCGAACGGACGCTGTTCATCATCGACTGGCTGCTCGATGCTGACATGCAGCGTCGTGCCCAGATCGGCCTCAAGAATACCCTGCGCATTGGCCGCCAAGGCGAAATCCGCGACCGGACATCCGAAGGACAACATTTCCGAATGGCCGAACTGAACCTGCTCACCGTCATCATCATTTACTGGAACACCAAGCACCTCGGTCAGGCTGTCGCAAGCCGCCGCCGCAATGGATTGAATTGCTCACCCGACCTTCTGGCGCATATCTCACCCCTCGGATGGGCCCACATCCTGCTCACTGGCGAATACAGATGGCCCAAAAGGTGATCAAACCACCTTAGCGTAGGATTCTGCTCTCTCCGGCATCAGACCCCCTTTAGGCGCGCCGCTCGGTGAGCTTGGATGCATTGCTGCCTGTGCTGTATCTGAAGGGCATTTCGACGGGTGATTTCCAAGAAGCGCTGTCATCCATTATGGGGCCCGACGCACCTAACCTTTCGCCAAGCGTCATATCGCGACTGACGGTCGGATGGCAGGTGCAATATGACAGCTGGACCAAGCGTGATCTTTCTGCCCGTCCCTATGTCTACATCTGGGCGCCCTCTCGGCAGCATGCTTTGCATGCGCCTGCCGGGTAATAGACGGCGTCTATCTTCAGGCCCGGATAGAGGAAAACGCCGAATGTATGCTGGTGATTATCCATTGCCCGGCAGGCGATTGCGCAGATCTCTGCCGAGAGGGCGCGCGACACCGGAGGGAAAGAAAGAACTGATCGGCTTCAAGCTCGGCCTGCGGGAGAGCGCACAGAGCTGGCATGAGTTGCTGACCGACATTAAAGGCCGCGGGTTGTCCGTTCCACCTAAAATTGCGGTTGGCCCCTCTCGTGACATTTGCTGCGCAAATGCACTGCAGGGCAACGGACGGTGCCATGGGCTTTTGGAATGCTCTCGACAAGGCTTTTCCAAGCACAAAAAACCAACGGTGTTGGGTCCATAAAGTAAAGAATGTGCTGAACTGTTTTCCCAAGCAGATGGCCCCGGCGGTGAAATCAGATATGGACGATATTCAGCACGCCGGGACGCGCAAAGAAGCCAAAGCGGCGCTGACAGTTTTCTCCGAAAAGTATGGCGTCAAATACCCAAAGGGTGTTGTTTGCCTGACTAAGGACCAAAACGCGATGCTCGCATTCTTCGACTTCCCGGCAGAACATTGGGCCCATCTGCGCACGTCAAATCCGCCCTCTCGGGCATGTAAACATGCCCTGCCTGGTAATAATTGAAAGCGTGTTTGCTACTGTTCGGCACCGAACGGTGCGCACCAAAGGCGCGCTGTCACAAAAGACCGCAAAGCTGATGGTCTTTACCCTCATTCAGGCCGCATCAAAGAAATGGCTTCGTCTCAAGGGCAGAAACCAGTTGCCAAAAGTCATCGAAGGAATCAAATTCAACGACGGTGTCGAAGTGACCGACGACACCGAAAACCGCGCCGCCTGACGAGGCGCGTCACCCAAATTCAAGCATAGCTCTTGCTAAACCGTGAGCAGCCGGATCGTGTAGTTTGTGCCCACGCCATTGCCGTCAGCTGTGAACAAAATCACGTTTTTGGCGCGCTTGGTGATTGGGGCCACGGCCAGACGGGCCTCGATTGTGGCGCGGCCCGCTTAGAACCAATCATTGCTGGCTTGCGGCAGATCTTGGGCGAAGGCGGCGGTGGACAGGTTAAGGGCGGTAGCGCTTGCTAGCAATAAGGATTTCATACTGGGCTTCGGTAGATACGTTACTGGGGCCGTGCTAAACTTGCTGCGTGATGCTTTGATAAACGTTCTGTGACTATAATTTTTGGGGCTTGGGTTTGCCCCCGAAAAGCAATTCGGCTTCTGACGGGGTGTAGCGACCTAACGCTACATCCTGCGCAACCCGTGCCGGATCACGTTTGGCCGGGTCGCCGTAGCCGCCACCACCGGGGGTGCGAACCCGGACGCGGTCGCCGGGCGATAGGGCGATGTCTTGCGCTTTTGACAGATGCTCTGGCGTGAAGGTCTGGCCGCCGCGCGTAATCTCGACCCGGTTTACGGCCCCGTCTTTTCCGCCGCGCACGCCTTGCGGACCGGTACGACCATGATCCATCACGAAGCTGGCGCGCGCATGCCCGCGCAGCAGTTCAATCTCGTAATCCAACCCGAACCCGCCGCGCTGTTGCCCGGCCCCACCAGAGCCTTCGTGCAAGGCATATCGGCGGTACAGAACCGGAAAATTTTGCTCCATGATCTCGATTGGGGGCGCTTTGGAGATACCGATGGTGGAACAGCCGTTGGACAAGCCATCATGATCTGCATTGCCACCGTAACCGCCGCCCGAAATCTGATACATCACGAAGTCACGGCCCTTTTCAGGGTCATGCCCGCCCAGACCAAAGTTGCCAGAGGTCCCGGCGGGTGCGGCCGTGACGCGGTCGGGCAAGGCTTGAACCAAAGCTGCAAACACCGCCTCGGCGATGCGTTGGCTGACCTCGGCGGCGCAGCCTGAGACCGGGCGCGGGTAATGCGCATCCAAAAATGTGCCCTCGATCCCGGTGATTTCCAACGGGGCAAAGGCCCCCGCCGACAGGGGGACATCGGGGAAAATATGGCGCAAGGCCAGATAGACCGACGAAAGCGTCGTGGCGCGAACCGAGTTCATCGGCCCGGCGCAGGGCAGCGAAGAGCCGCTGAAATCAAACCGCAGGCTGTCGCTTTGGCGCGTGACGGTCAGCGCGATGGTAAGTGGTTCATTCACAACGCCGTCGCTGTCGATATAGGCCTTTGCGGCATAGCTGCCTTCGGGGATCTGCGCTATTTTCGCACGCATCTGCCGGTCTGCCAGCGCACGGATTTCAGCAATTGCGGTGGTCACGGTCGCATCCGAATAGCGGTTAAGCAGCTCGGTCAATCGATCCGCCCCGACCAGCAGCGCCGAGGCTTGCGCCTGCACATCGCCGATACGCTGTTCAGAGACCCGGATGTTGGATTGGATAATCGCCCAGATTTCCGTGTCCAAAACCCCTTTTTTGAACAGTTTCACCGGCGGCAAGCGCAGGCCTTCTTGCTCGGACGAGGTGGCAGAGGCGGAAAAGCCCCCTGGCACGGCACCACCCGTATCGGGCCAATGGCCGGTGTTGGACAACCAGCAGTAAATCGCACCGTCGCGGTAAAACGGCATTGCAAAACGCACATCCATCAAATGCGTACCGCCCAGGTAGGGGTCGTTCACGATATAGATATCGCCCGGCTCTGGCGGCAGGGTCACGCCGCTTGTGATGCGCGCAATCAGGTGGCGGGTGGAAAACTGCATCGTGCCGACAAACACGGGCAGACCGCGCGCACCTTGGGCGATCAACGCGCCATCGATGGGGTCGTAAATCCCGTCCGACCGATCATCCGCCTCGGCAATGACCGGCGAGAAAGCAGCGCGCGAAAAGGTCAGGTCCATCTCGTCGCAAACCTGTTGCAGCCCGGCTTGAATAACGGCGAGAGTGACGGGATCAATTTTGCGGTCAGACATGCGGCACCTCGATCAACAAATTTCCATCGCTATCGGACCGGACGGTGCAGCCAGGTGGAATGACTGTGGTGGTGTCCATTTGCTCGATGATTGCCGGGCCTTGCAAAAGCAGATCCAAAGGCAATTGGTCGCGCCAATAGATCGGGGTTTGCACCCAACCGCCGAACCAAACCGGGCGGTTGCCCTGCGGTGTCGGCGTATTCAGACGCCCCGCTGGGTCGATCAGCCGCGACAGATCCATCTCGGGCCGCTGACCGATGACAGAGCAATTGAGGTTGACCAGATTGGCGCGGATCGTCGGCAGATTAACCCGGAAACGCGTGTGATACGCGGCCTCAAACCTTGCCTGAAGGTCAGCGCGACTTGGTGCGGCATTGGGCAAAGGCACACGCAGCAAATGTGTTTGGCCGATGAATTGCATATCTGCGGACAGCTCTACCGCCGTGCCGCTGAGGGTGATGCCTGCATCCGCAATACGGGCGCGCCCTTGCGCGATCTGTTCGGCAAGGACACTGTGGACCAGATCCATATCGACACTGTCCAAGGGGCGGTTCAGCGTTCGCACCGCGTCTTGGCGCAGGTCGGCCACAACACAGCCAAGCGCATTGGTCATGCCCGGTCGCGCCGGGATAAGGACGCGCGGGATCGCAAGTTCGGCAGCCAGTTCAACCGCGTGCAATGGCCCGGCCCCGCCAAAGGCGAACAGCGCATAATCGCGCGGATCGGCCCCCATCGAGAGCGAGACCATGCGAATGGCCCCTGCCATATGGGTATTGGCGATGCGCAACACCGCCTCGGCTGCGGCTTCGGCCGAAAGGCCCAAAGGGTCGCCAATCTTTTGCGCAAACGCTGCGCGCACCGCGTCTTGCGCGGCGCCAAAGCGACTTGCGGGCAAGCGGCCAAGCAGCAGGTTGGCGTCGGAAATTGTAGGCTCGGTTCCGCCATTGCCATAGCAGATAGGGCCGGGGGTAGAGCCTGCACTTTGCGGCCCGACCCGCAGCATGCCCCCCGCCTCGACCCGTGCAATAGAGCCGCCACCTGCGCCAACCGTGCGGACATCGACCATCGGAACATGGATCGGCATCGCGTATTCGACCTCGATTTCATTCGAGACTGGTGCACGGGCGTTCTTGATCAGGGCAACATCGGTCGAGGTGCCGCCCATGTCATAGGTGATCAAGTTGGGAATGCCAGCGCGCCGACCAGTCGCAACCGCGGCCATAACGCCCGATGCAGGCCCTGACATCACGGTTTTGACGGCCTCGGCCCCGACCAAGTGGGCTGGCACCATGCCGCCATTGCCATTCATCACCAGCAGATCGTGGCGATAACCTTTGTCGCGCAGCGCCGAGGCCAAGGCCCCGACATAGCGTTCCAGCAACGGCTGCACCGAGGCATTGACAGCGGCGGTGACACCGCGTTCAAATTCGCGGCTTTCGGACAACAGCGCGTGACCGCAGGTGATGTATTTTGTGGGCCAAATCTCGGCGGCAATTTCAGCGGCGCGGCGTTCATGGGCTGGATTGGCATAGCTGTGCAGAAAATGGATGACGAGGCTTTCGCAACCCAAGTTGGCGAGGTCTTGGATGGCGCGGCGTAGGGCCGCCTCGTCCAAAGCGGTCACAACCCGCCCTTGTGCATCCATGCGCTCGGGCACCTCCAGCCGCAGATTGCGCGGGATTACCGGGGTGAATTGCCCGGTCATTCCATAGGGGTTGGGGCGGGTGCGGCGGCCGAGTTCCAAGATATCGCGAAAGCCGCTGGTCGTGATCAGGCCGGCACGCGAAAGTTTGCGCTCGAGCACGGCATTGGTGGTGGTGGTGGTGCCGTGAACGATCAGGGCAAGGCTTTCAAGCGGGGTTTGAGATAGCGCAAGGGCCGCCAGGACGCCGCCCGCCTGACCGCCGGTTTCAGGGGTCAGGGTGGTTGGCACTTTGGCCAAGCGCACAGCGCCGCTTTGCGGATCAAGGATCACCAGATCGGTGAAAGTGCCGCCGACATCAACGCCTGCAATGAGGTTGGCTTGGGTCATAAGTCGAATTTGCCTTGGGACATTTGGCAAGGCTGGGGGGACTTTCTGTCCCCCCAGACCCCCCTGAGGATATTTTTAAACAGACGACGGGGAAGTCGCATTTTCACACGCCGACATAGGTTTGGAATTGCGCAGATGTTGCGGTTAGGCCTGTTGCGGCAATGGTTTCGGCAACCGTGCCACTCGTGACAAAGGCAATTTTATCGGCCATGGATAAGACGGCATCGACGCGCTGTTCGACAAGGATAGTCGCCACACCGGTGGATTTGAGCGCCGTCACGGTTTCGCGGATCAGGCTGATCATCGAGGGTTGCAGCCCTTCCGTCGGCTCGTCTAGCAGCAAGACGGAGGGTTCCAGGCAAAGCGCGCGGGCGATGGCGAGCATTTGTTGCTCGCCCCCTGATAAGGTGCTGGCGCGCTGGCCCAACCGTTCTTGAAGCCGGGGGAAAAGGCTTAGAACATGCGCGCGGGTGGCGGCGCCTTTTTTGCGGGTCATCAGGCCAATTTCGATATTTTGCGCAACTGTGAGTTCTGAAAACAAGCGGCGGCCTTGGGGCACATAGCCGATGCCGTGGCGCGGCACCTCATGCGCGGGCATGCGGTGAATCGCGGTGCCGTTCAGGGTGATCTCACCAGCGCTGGCCTTGATCTGACCCATGATCGTGCGCAGCATGGTGGATTTTCCAGCGCCGTTGCGGCCCATGACGCAGGTGACCTCGCCTGCTTTGGCGGTCAGCGACAGCCCGCGCAGAACCTGCACATTATCATATCCGGCATCAATTTTCTCCAGTGATAACATGGTCTAAACCCCCAGATAAGCGGATTGCACCGCGTGGTTGGCCCGGATTTCGGCAGGTGTTCCGGTGGCCAGTTTCTCGCCGAAATTCAGGACAGTGATCCGGTCGGCCAGATCCATCACCACATCCATATTATGTTCGATCAGCAACACTGTGGTTTGCGGCGTCACCTCGCGCACCAAGGCGTTAAAGGCGTCGATCTCTGAATTGGCCAAACCTTGGGTCGGCTCGTCCAGGATCAGCAGCTTGGGATGCAGCGCCAGCCCCATCGCAATTTCAAGAAGCCGCTGATGACCATATGCAAGGGTTCCGGCAATTTGATCGGCGCGACCCTCTAGGCCAACGCGGGCGAGCCCGGCCATCGTATCGGCGCGCAAGGCTTTGCTGCCGCGTCGCTGCACGGCAAGGGCTACATTATCATAGACCGGCAGGTTGGCGTAGATTGAGGTGATCTGAAAGGTATAGGCGATGCCACGCGCAACTCGGGCATGGGCGGCAAGATGGGTGATGTCTGTGCCATCAAACTGGATGCTGCCCGATTGCACCGGAATACGGCCGCAAAGCAGGCTGACAAAGGTGGTCTTGCCCGCCCCATTTGGCCCGATCAGGGCATGAACCTCGCCCGGGCGCAGTTCAAAATCAACATTGTCCACGGCTTTGAGGCCGCTGAAATGGCGGGTCAGATTTTGCGCGGATAACAAGCTTATGGCAGCCATTTTGCGCCCCTTTCCCGAACCCAACCCAAAATACCTTTCGGGGCGAACAGCACCAGCAACAGCAAGGCTGCCCCCAAAACAAATAAATGCGCCGTGGTGTAGCTGGACGAGATATCGATCAGATAAAACATCAACAGCGCCCCCAGGAAGGGACCCAGCACTGTGCCCGCCCCGCCAAGCAACACGTATAGCAGCGGCAATATGGAATATTGGATGGTGGCAAAACTTGCGCCGACATAGCCAAAAAGCACGCCATATGCAGCCCCCGCAGCCCCCGCATAAAGACCCGAAATAACCAAGGCCGTCAGCTTCACCCGAAACGGGCTGTACCCCAGCATGCGAGAACGCTCTTCATTCTCGCGCATCGCGACCATCGTTCGGCCAAAGGCAGAACGGGTCACGGCCAGGTTCACCAAAAGCGCCACAGCGAACAGGCCTAGGGCCGTGAAGTAGCGCGGCGTATCGGCCGAAAAATCGAAAGCGCCAATGGCACGGGCGGCACGGGTAATAACAAAACCCTCGTCGCCATGCGTGATGCTGCCAAAATAGAGGATCGTCAGATACCCCGCTTGCGCGAACATCAGCGTCACAATCATGAAAGAAACCCCGCCCGTGCGCAGGGCCAATACGCCGGTGGCGCCGGCGACAAAACCGCCAGCGACAAGGCCGAACAATAAGGCCGCGGCGGTGGGCAGGCCCAGGACTTCGATCCCCAGACCCGTTGCGTAAAGCCCGGCGGCAAAGAACAGCGCATGGCCCAAGCTGAGCAAGCCGGTATAGCCAAAGGCGATGTTGTACCCCATGGCGAACACTGCCAGCACCATAATCCGGGCAAGGTTGGTGTGGTGATAGGGGGGCAGCACAAACTGGGCGGCGAACAGCAAGGCGATGACGCCAAGATGCAGGGCAAGGGCGCGGCTCATGCTTTGGCTCCGAACAGGCCTTGGGGGCGGAAGACCAGCACCATTGCAACCAGCAATGTCGCCAATATCTTGGCCAAGGTCGGTGAGAAGAACACCGAGATGACGCCATCAGACAGGCCAATGACCAAGGCTGCGACAAGGGTGCCACGCAAGCTGCCCAAGCCACCGATGATGACCACGATGAAAGACAACAGCAGCGGGTCATGGCCCATCAGGTAATGCGCTTGTTGGATCGGCACGATCAGCACCGCAGCAACCGCAGCCAAACCCGCGCCAAGCGCAAAGACCGCAGCATAGACGCGGTCGACATCGATGCCAAAGGCGCTGGCGGTCGTGCGGTCAAGCTGTGTGGCCCGCATGATCAGGCCGGCGCGGGTGCGGGTCATCAGCACCCAAACCGCCAGAAGAATGACGATCGCTGCCAGAACAACGGCGATTTTATAGCCGGAATAGCCAAACCATGGCAGTTGCAGGCGCAGATCAAACGGGGCCAGCACCGGGCGCGCCTCGGGGCCATAAAAGCTGAGGGCGGCTTGTTGGAAAATGTAGGAAAGCCCGATGGTTGCGACGATTGTCGCCTCGGGGTCGTAGTTCAGCCGTTTCAAGATTAGCCGGTCAGCCAAGGCCGCGATGCCCGCCACCAGCAAAGGGCAGATGATCAGGGCCGCCGCAAAGGCAACGGCGGGCGGTCCTGGAATGGCTTGGGTGACAAACCAAGCGATGATCGCGCCGAGCATGAAAAACTCACCATGCGCAACATTCACCACGCGCATCACGCCGAAAACCAAGGACAAACCAACAGCGGTCAGCGCAAGGACAGCCGCCATCACGGTGCCTTCCATCAGCGCAAGCAATAAAAACGGGCCGAAATCCATGTGCGAACCTTCTGGCAAAGAAAGGGCGGCGGGTGCAGGCCCGCCGCCCGGATACTGTGTTTAGAAAGACATCGTGGTGTAATCGACGGCGTCTTCGTACAGCCCGTCTTCGATGCTGGTCTGATGCACGCGGACCAATTTGCCATCCGTAACTTTGGTGATGTTTTGACGGCCAAAGACCTGATGCGTCTTGCCGTTGAACATCTTGGTGCCTTGCGGATGTTCGCGGCTTTCCGGGAACTCGGTCATGGCCTCGATCGCTTCGACCAGTTTTTGACGATCCGCGGTGGATTGATAGCCCGCAGCCTCCATCCCGGCTTTGATGACGAACAATGTTTCCCATGTGGAAAACATATGGGCGTAGGTCGATACATCCTTGGCATCCGACACCGAAGCCCCATTGTCATCCACACCCACCGCCGCGCGGTAGAAGGTTTCATGCTCTGACGCATCGGCTTGTTTCGCGCGACAATGACCTTCCCAGAAATGGGTTCCTTCCAGAAACTCCAGACCGGGCGAGGCGATATCCACCGCTTCAAGACTGTCAATGAAGCCAAAGATTTCCGGGCGTGCGCCGGTACCGTAAAACTCGCCCAATTCCTTGACGAAGGTCAAAACGGCCGGGCCCACCATGACGTGATACAGAACTTCGGTTTCCTTCGGGATCTGCGGCAAGTAGCGGGTAAAGCTGGTCTCGGTCGGTGGGATGGCGATATGTTTGATCACCTCGCCGCCCTGAGCTTCAATTGCTGCGGTAAAGTAGTCACGGTGGTCATGACCGAAGGCAAAATCCGGGAAAACCATGGTGACTTTCTTGCCGATATTCTCTGCAACCCAAGGCGCCATACAAGCAACCTGCGAGCGGACATCCGTGATGCCGGGCTGCATGGTCCAACGGTTCAACTTGCCAGAGGCGACGTGGAACCCTTCCGAGCACACCAGATATGGCACCTTCAATTCGCCAGCGCGTGGCGACGAGCCGATGACGACATGGGAAAAGAGGGGGCCAAAGATTGCATCGCAACCGGCTTGGCTGGTCAGCTTTTCCACCACCTCGGCGCCGCGTTTCGGATCGGTGCCGTCATCTTCAAAGATAATCTCGACCGGGCGACCATTGATACCGCCTTGATCGTTCAACACCTTTAGTGCCGCCGTTGCCGTCCGTTCGTACCAGCGGCCGTAAGCCGCACCGATGCCAGTGCGGTGCAGCTGAAACCCAAGCTTGATCGGGGTCGAACTTTGCGCTTGCACAAAGCCGGGTAAGGCCAGCGCAGAGGCACCAGCCCCGATGCCTTTAAGCACCGAACGGCGGGAGGGAGTCATTCCAAGCAGTTTGGTCGTCATCTCATGATCCTCTTGTTGTGGGCGGCCCTTTTTGCGTGGGCCTTTGGGTAATAACAAACGTATGCAA
>JBLIGH010000040.1:0-13127 GCA_047636855.1 Pseudorhodobacter sp. | reverse complement strand
AAAAAGCCGGGGCGGATCATGGCCATAGCTGAATCGTTCCAAGCACAGCCGTCAAATTCGGCTTCCGCAGAACTCGGAGTATAGATGTCAAAAACTGGCAACTCGACGTCAATAGACTGCACATTACGTGTCATTCCACAATATCAAATTATTTTATCTCAACCGCATTTCGAATAGCCACACGAAGCACACGTCATGCAGCCTTCAATCATGCGCATCTCGAAGCTGCCGCAAGAGGAACAGCTTTTTCCCTTTGGCGCACCGATTGCAACCACATCGGCCTTGGGGTCAGATTTCAGCCCCATGCCTTCGCCCTCGATGAACCCGATCGCGATTAAATGACGCTCGATCACGCCACCAATTGCGGCCAAGATTGACGGGATATATTTGCCATCCACCCAAGCCCCGCCGCGCGGATCAAAGACAGCTTTTAACTCCTCAACCACAAAGCTCACATCACCGCCACGACGGAATACCGCCGAGATCATCCGGGTCAGTGCCACGGTCCAGGCGAAATGCTCCATGTTTTTCGAATTGATAAAGACTTCAAACGGTCGGCGATGGTTCGAAATGATGATATCGTTGATCGTGATGTAAAGCGCATGTTCCGAGCCCGGCCATTTCACCTTATAGGTCGCACCTTCCAAGGAAGCAGGGCGGTCCAGCGGCTCTGTCAGATAGACAACTTCCGCCCCGCCATCGACTTCGGGTGCAGCCTCGCTGCTTTCGTTCACCGACAAGACCGAGCCCGTCACATCATTCGGCCGGTACGTCGTGCAGCCTTTGCAACCTTGATCCCAAGCGGCCATATAGACCTCTTTGAAGGCCTCAAAGCTGATATCCTCGGGGCAATTGATCGTCTTCGAGATGCTGCTGTCGATCCATTTTTGGGCCGCAGCCTGCATCCGCACATGGTCTAACGGTGGCAAGGTCTGGGCGTTGACAAAATGGTCTGGCAAGGGCGCATCGCCCTTCAAGTCACGCCACAAACGCACGGCATAGTCGATGACTTCTTCTTCCGTCCGCGAGCCGTCCTTTTGCAAAACCTTACGCGTATAGGCATAGGCAAAAACCGGCTCGATGCCGCTGGAAACATTGCCAGCGTAAAGGCTGATCGTCCCGGTTGGTGCGATCGAGGTCAGCAGCGCATTGCGAATGCCGTAAGTGCGGATGGCGTCGCGCACATCGGCATCCATCGCCATCATATTGCCCGAGGCCAGGAATTTTTCGGCATCAAACAGCGGAAACGCGCCTTTTTCTTTCGCCAATTCAACCGAAGCCAGATAAGCCGCTCTTGCGATGGCTTTCATCCAGGCTTCCGTTTGCGCCGCGGCCTTCTCGGAGCCGTAGCGCTGGCCCAGCATCAGCAAGGCATCGGCGAGACCGGTCACACCCAACCCGATCCGGCGCTTGGCTTTCGCCTCGGCTTCTTGCGCGGGCAATGGAAACCGGCTGGCATCTACGACGTTATCCATCATCCGCACGGCCATCTGCACCAGCTTGTCCAGCGCCTCCGGGTCCAATTTGGCTGCGTCCTCAAACGGGTCAGTAACCAAGGTCGCAAGGTTGATCGAACCCAAAAGGCAAGCGCCGTAAGGTGGCAGCGGTTGCTCGCCACAAGGATTTGTGGCGGCGATGGTTTCGCAATAGCTCAGGTTATTGGCTTTGTTGATCCGGTCGATAAAGATGACACCCGGTTCCGCGAACTCAAAGGTGTTGCGCATGATCTTGTTCCACAAGTCGCGCGCATTCACCGTTTGATAGACTTTACCGCCAAAGACCAAATCCCACGGCCCATCGGCCTTGACCGCATCCATGAACGGGTCGGTCACCAGCACCGAAAGGTTAAACATCCGCAACCGGGCCGGGTCTTTTTTGGCCTCGATAAAGGCCTCTACATCGGGGTGATCGCAACGCATCGTCGCCATCATGGCACCCCGGCGTGATCCCGCCGACATGATCGTGCGGCACATCGCATCCCAGACATCCATAAAGGATAACGGCCCAGAAGCATCCGCAGCCACACCTTTGACCTCGGCCCCCTTTGGTCGAATGGTCGAAAAGTCGTAACCGATGCCGCCGCCCTGCTGCATGGTCAGCGCCGCCTCTTTCAGCATATCGAAAATGCCGCCCATATCGTCAGGAACCGTGCCCATAACAAAGCAATTGAACAAAGTCACCGATCGCGCAGTGCCCGCACCGGCTGTGATCCTGCCCGCTGGCAGATATTTGAAGTCTTCCAAGGCCGCATAGAATCGCTTTTCCCACAGCACCGGGTCGGTTTCCACTGCCGCCAAAGCGCGCGCAATACGCCGCCAAGTATCCTCGACAGACCCGTCAATCGCTGTGCCATCCTGCGCCTTTAGGCGGTATTTCATGTCCCAAATGGCTTCGGCGATAGGTGCGGAAAAACGGGACATGGGGCAGAATCCTTCAGGCTGGGACGGGGAGGGCGCAGGCGCTTGTGGCAGATGCATGCTAGGCACACAAGATAGGCCCCAGAGCTTTTGGGGTCAATATCTTGACTTTCGCCACGATCCCCTATTGTTACTCTCAAGCTACGGGGGTGGTAAAATGGCCGCAATTATCAATCTGCAAAAACTCTGCGTTGGCACCGAAACGGTAGAGGATCTGCTCGGCTGGCAAGAGCTGCGCCGGATAAATTGGCCCGACCAACTGCCGCGCCATGTCACTCGCATGTGGCCCAAACGCGATGCCGAATTGCTCAACGGTGGCTCGCTCTACTGGGTGTTCAAAGGCGTGATCCTGGCGCGACAGCGCATTCTGGATCTGCAAGAATATCGCGGCGAGGATGGAATTCGCCGCTGCGCATTGGTTTTGGACCGTGAATTGATCAGGACCGAAGGCGCACCCCGCCGCGCGTTTCAAGGCTGGCGCTACCTGTCGGTCGAAGATGCGCCGCGTGACCTACCCAAAACCCGTGCCAATGACACCGAATTACCCGAAGATCTGGCCCGCGCTCTTGCCGACATCGGCTTGCGCTAACGCAGTTCAAAGAGGCGACCGCGCCGGGGCGTTTTGCCAAAAACGACCCGGCGCCCGGCCCAACCTTGAGGCGCGAAGGGCGCAAGCCCGCAGCAACGAATGGCGGGAGGGGCCCCTCGGCGGCATGCGTCAAAATGCAGCGCTCACGCCAAGCTTCTCGCAAAGCCGCTCCAAAACCCGTTGCGTCTCGCCATCCCAAACCGCGCCGCGCGCCGCGAACAAGGTCGCTTGGGATTTGTGGACCTCGGCATCTGACAGGATCTTCAAATGGTTCGCCCGCAGCGTCTCTCCAGAAGAGGTGATATCGGCAATCGCCTCCGCCGTCAGATGTTTCACCGTGCCTTCGGTCGCCCCTTGACTGTCCACCAGTTGATAATCAGCGACCCCCTGCTCGGTCAAAAAATCCCGGACCAGCCTGTGATATTTCGTCGCAATTCGCAGCCGAAAACCATGCGCCGCCCGAAAGGCCGCAGCTGCGGCATCCAGATCATCCACCGTCTCCACATCGATCCATGTTACCGGCACTGCGATAATCAGATCGGCATGCCCAAAGCCCAAAACCGCCAGTTCCGCCACCTGCCGTGGCCAATCGGCCAGCTTGTCGCGCACAAGATCCGAGCCCGTAACGCCCAGATGAATCCGCCCCGCTGCCAATTCGCGCGGAATTTCCCCTGCCGAAAGCAGCACCAGTTCCACCCCCTCGATCCCCTCAACCGCACCGGCATATTCCCGGTCCGATCCAGTTCGCGCCATGCGCAAACCGCGCGCGCCAAACCAATCGAAGGTATTTTCCATCAAACGGCCCTTCGAGGGCACCCCGATTTTTAGGCTCATACCCCGCCCTCCGCCAATGCAGCGACCTGTGCGGGCCGGATCACACCGCCCACCGCCGGGATCGACCGCCCCTGCCCCAGCACCGCCGTCAAAGCATCGTAACGCCCACCGCTGGCAACCTCTGGGCCATCGTTCGCGCCATGGAAGCTAAAGACAAACCCGTCGTAATATTCCATCGAAGATCGGCCATGGCTCGCCTCAAACGGCAAGCGTGCCACATCAATACCTCGCGCCACCAGCGCCTCTAGCCGCGCCTCGAACCGATCCACCGCAGGCGCGATTGCGGGCAGCATCGGCGTGATGCCGCGCAGATGCGTCAGCGCCGCCTGAGCCGGGGCCTGCAGCGTCAGCAAATCATAAAGCAGTGCAGCCTCTGGGGCCGCCAGCGCCGGCGTCGCCGCATCTTCCAGCAAGGCTGCTGCCCGTGCAGCGATCTCGGCCTCAGTCCGCAATCCGGTCATTGGGCCTGCTGCCGCGATCAGCGCCGCAGCGCTATCGCTGCCCAAACGCTCCAGCAATTGCACCCGGGCCTCGGGCAAAGCGGCACGCCCCGAAAAACGGTCCAGCAATTTGCGAAACCGCGCAGGCCGCCAGATGTGACGCAACAAGGCTGCACGCCGCCGCTCGGTGGTCGAAAGCCCGCGCACCGCCGACATAAGAATTCCGATGTCCCCGGTCAAAGGCCGCAGCCCCAAGGGGGCCAGCAAGCCATTGAACAGCGCAAAGACTTCTGCATCCGCCGCTTCGGGCGCGACCCGGTCGAACAGCTCAAAGCCAACCTGTAGAAACGTCGAGGCCCGCGGCCCAAGCTGGTCTTGCTTGCGAAACACCTCGCCCATATAGCAATAGCGCGCCGGGTCCGCACCGCCTTGCATATGCGCCTGCACCACAGGCACCGTAAAATCCGGGCGCAACATCATCTCGCCGCGCAACGGATCTTGCGTGACATAGGCCCGCGCGCGAATATCCTCGCCATACAGATCCAGCAGCGTCTCGGCAGGCAGCAGCGTATCGGCTTCCACCGGCACGGCGCCTGCCGCTTGAAACGCGGCAAACAACCGCTCGGCCTCGGCGCGAATGGCGGCTTTCACCTTCATTGCGCCAACATCTTTTGCACGGCACCGACCAAATCTGCCAGCGCCACCTCGACCTGTGCGGGCCGGTCTTTCCATTCCTCCAGCGTCGCGTTTTCAGCGATTTTCGCGCCCAGGATCAGATCCTTCAACACCACAACCCCGCGCGCCGCCTCGTCCGAGCCTTGAATGACCGCAATCGGGCTGCCGCGCTTATCGGCATATTTCATCTGATTGCCGAAGTTTTTAGGATTGCCCAAATACATCTCGGCCCGAATACCGGCCTGCCGCAACGCGCCGACCATCGTCATGTAATCCGCCATCCGGTCACGGTCCATCACGGTCACAACCACCGGCCCCAAAGCCACCTCGCCCAGCCGCCCCTTCGCCCGCAAAGCGGCAAGCAGACGGTCAACACCAATCGACACCCCCGTCGCCGGAACCGCCTGCCCCGTGAAACGCTTGACCAGATCGTCATAACGGCCACCGCCCGCAACCGAGCCAAACGACCGCTTGCGACCCTTCTCGTCGAGGATCTCAAACGTCAGTTCCGCCTCGAACACCGGCCCGGTGTAATAACCAAGCCCGCGCACAACCGAGGGATCGATCTCGATGCGGTCAGGGCCGTAGCCCTGCGTTGCCAGCAATGTCGCGATTGTTTCCAATTCGGAAACACCTTCGCCACCGATCACCGATGCCCCAACCAATTCGCGCAGGCGTGCTACTGTTTGCACGCCGGTTGCGCCCTTAGCATTCATAAACCCCATGACAACATCGGCCTGTTCTGCCGATAGCCCCGCGCCTTGAGTAACGTCGCCGCTCTCATCCTTGCGGCCCTCGCCCAGCAACGCACGCACGCCCTCAAGCCCCAAACGGTCCAGCTTATCAATTGCGCGCAAGACTATCCCGCGCTCGGCCTCGAATTTCGACGGATCGGAAGGGTCCAAAACCCCGGCCACTTCCATCACCCCGTTCAGCACTTTGCGGTTGTTCACCCGGACCACATAATCGCCGCGCGGAATGCCTACGACTTCCAGCGCATCGGCCAGCATGGCGCAAATCTCGGCATCCGCCGCGATCGAAGGCGCGCCGACGGTATCGGCATCACATTGATAGAACTGGCGGAACCGCCCCGGTCCCGGCTTCTCGTTGCGCCAGACCGGACCCATGGCATAGCGGCGGTAGGGCGCGGGCAGGTCATTGCGAAACTGTGCCGCGACCCGCGCCAAGGGCGCCGTCAGATCATAGCGCAGCGCCAGCCAATCCCCTTCTTCGTCTTGCCAGCCGAACACACCCTCATTCGGGCGGTCCACATCTGGCAGAAATTTCCCTAGCGCTTCAACCGTCTCAACAGCGCTGGTTTCCAGCGGGTCAAAGCCGTAGCGTTCGTACACTGCCGCAATTTTGGCCAGCATATCGCGCCGCTCGATAACCTCGGCCCCGAAATAATCGCGAAAGCCTTTCGGCGTCTCGGCGCGCGGTTTGCGCGCTGATTTATCCTTGGCCATGGGGAAACCCTTTGCTGCTTGTCGCCGCGCGGTGTAGCGGATGGGGCAACGGGCGGCAAGCGAGGGATGATGATGAGCGACCAGATTGAGGCGATAGAAGAGCGGATGGCGCATCTGATCCGCACTGTGGACGAGCTTTCCGACATCGTGGCGCGTCAAGCGGACGAAATTGACCTGCTAACCCGGCGTGTGGCGTTGTTGCTGGAACGCACGGCGCAACCGGACGAGGGCGGGGCTGTCTTCACCGATCAACGCCCGCCGCATTGGTGATCTGCAAGGGGCAAGGCCTGCGCTAAAGCGGCAGTTCCGTCACCGATTTGATTTCCTTCAGCACGAAGCTCGACATCAGTGATCGCACAAAGGGCTGTCGCAGCAGTTGCGTTGACATGAAGGTCTCGTAATCCGCAACATCGGCGCAGCGCAGTTTTAGCGCATAGTCAGAGCTGCCTGAAACCTTGTGGCATTCCAAAATTTCCGGGCAACGCAGCACCAAAGCGGTGAAGCCATTCACCGAAGCCTCGGAATGATCGGTCAGGCTTACCTGCGCCAAAACACACAGCCCAGCGCCCACTTTGACCGGGTCAAGCAAAGTCACGCGCGCCCGGATCACGCCCGTTGCCTCCAGTTCCTGAATGCGCCGCCAGATCGTGCTTTGCGCCATGCCTGCGGCGTCTGCCAATTGCGCCAGTGACAGCGAGGCATCGGCCTGAATCAACCGCAGCAACTTGCGATCCGCATCAGTTATTTTCACTATTCATGCCTTTTGTGGGAAATATTACCATATTTTTTGCATATTACCGCAAATCTGGCAAGCACTACCAGTTTGTTGGCGCAATACTGGTTTGAACAGATACCTGAATGGAGGATGCGCTATGACCCAGAGGCAACCCTACATTTCGAAAGCGCCCGACGCTTCAGGCCGGTTCGTCTATACGCCCGAAGAGGACGCGATCTGGGGGCAACTGTTCACCCGGCAGATGAATTACCTGCAACGCCACGCGGCCCCCGCTTTTCTGGATGGTGTCGCAAAACTCGGGCTGAACGCATCGCAAGTGCCGCAGATTGTCGATGTCGACGCCCGGCTTGGCGAATTGACCGAGGCTGGCGTGCAATCGGTTCCTGCGATCATCCCGCCCGCGCAATTTTTCAACCTTTTGGCCCAGCGCCGCTTTCCGGTGGCAAGCTTCCTGCGCCGACGCGAAGACATCGATTATATCCAAGAGCCGGATATTTTTCACGAGGTTTTCGGTCATTGCCCCTTGCTGACCGACCCCGATTACGCCGCCTTCATCGAGGCTTTTGGCAAAAAAGCCGAAGCCCTGGGCAAAGCCTATAGCTGGCGCTTGTTTCGGTTTTTCTGGTTCACAGTCGAATTTGGCATGATCCGCAACGGCCGCGATTTGCGCGCTTACGGTGCGGGGATTGTGTCTTCGCCCAACGAGGCGGCGCATGCCTCTGGTGGCCAAGCGATTCTGCGTGATTTCGACTTGATGGAAGTGGTGCGCACGCCCTACCGTATCGACATCGTGCAGCCGGTTTACTTTGTGATCGACAGTTTCGCGCAGCTGGTTGCGGCGTTGGATACCGATCTGGGGGCCGCGATTGACGAGGCCAAGCATTTGGGTGATTTGCCTGCACGGTTCGAGATCGCAGCCTAAGGCTTGCAAAGCCCCGCCGATGCGTATCATTTGGCCGCAGGATCAGGACCTAATGACACCCATCAAAATTGGCACCATGAGCATTGACCCCGCCGCCCTTTTGGCGACGATACTGCTTGGCACCCTAGGGGGCCTTGCAGGTCGGGCCTTGGGCTTGCCGCTGGGCATGCTTTTAGGGTCATTGCTGGTGGTGGGCGTGGTGGCCATACTCGGTTGGCGGGTTTTCGGGCAACCGATCCACTTGCCACAACCGCTGCGCATGGCGTTTATCCCGGTGATCGGCGTTGGCATTGGCGGCGCCTTTACACCCGCCTTGTTGCAAAGCGCTGTCGACTGGGCCCCCAGCCTTCTGGCGCTCAGCTTCTACGTACCTTTGGCGCATTATTGCGGCTACCGCATTTACCGTGCCGGCGGGTTGACGCCCGCAACCGCCTATTTCGGCGCGGTTCCCGGCGGGTTGATCGAATCCGTTACCTTGGGCGAAGAGGCAGGCGCAGACGTGGCCTTGCTGGCGTTAATCCAGTTTTTGCGTTTGATCCTGACAATCGTTTTCGTGCCGCTGGCCTTTTTGTTTTTGACCGGACATCAGGTCGGATCAAGCGCAGGCGTGGCGATGACAGGTGCCGAGAACCCATTAGAGCTGTGGGATATTTGTGTTCTGTCGGTCGCGGCCATTGGGGGTTATTTCGGCGGGCGGTTCTTCCGGTTCCCAGCGCCGATCATGACCGGGCCCTTGCTGGCCTCTGCAGTGGCGCACCTGACCGGGCTGACCGATGCCGTGCCCCCGGATTGGGCGATTTCGGTCACTCAAGTGGTGGTGGGCACAGGCCTTGGCACCCGTTTTGCCGGGATGGCACCGAAGGTGCTAAAGCGCGGGTTTATACTGGCGATTTTTGCAACAGGCGCCTCGTTGTTTTTGGCCTTTGTCTTTGCCGAAGTGTTGCACAGCCTGACGGGCCTGCCAATCACCGCAATCTTTCTGGCCTTTGCGCCCGGCGGCATCACCGAGATGAGCTTGATTGCTTTAAGCCTGCAAGTCAGCGTCGTCTATGTCACGGTGCATCATGTGTTGCGCATCGTTCTGGCGATCAGTTTTGCGCGGTTCTTCACGAAATGGGTGCTTTGACAGCAGTGCAAAGTTCTTTCCCGAAGCCGCCGCGTTTTGTTTTCGCAAATCAGTCAAGCAGCGTGCAAAAGGGCCAGCCGCTTACAGATCCTCGATCATCACCACGCCCCGCATCGCCTTGATCGCGCCTTTTATCTGCGGTGTGACCGGGTATTCCTCGGCCAACTCCAGATCGATTTCCTGCCCGGTGGTGGCATCCGGCACGCAAATGGTGATCGGGCTGCGATTGCGCCCGCCCTCTTTGCGCACTCGTTCCAGCAAGGTGGCGACCGCGACAGCTGCCTCGGCCTGATCAATATGGATCCGCAAGGCCGAACCGCCCGCCTCTTCGGCAACCTTATCGATGGGTTGCACTGCGCGGGCCAGCAGCTTTAAGGTCTCGCCCTCCAAGGTCACCTCGACCGTCAGCACTACATTCAACCCCGGTTCCAGAATATCACGAGAGGCCTCTAACGTGTCCGAAAACACGGTGACCTCGTAAAGCCCGGTGGGATCAGAAAGTTGCACGAAAGCAAAGCGGTTGCCCCGCGCCGATTTGCGTTCTTGCTTATTTGAGACCGAGCCCGCGATTTTCGCAACCATTGGCCCGCCTTGGGCCTTTGCCGTAATCTCGGTCAGGGTCGAGACACCTTTGCGCTTCAGCGGTGCCATATAATCGTCCAGCGGATGACCCGACAGATAAAAGCCGATCGCCTTATGCTCTTCGGTCAACCGCTCGACCGGCAGCCAATCGTCGCGACTGCCAAAGCGTGGCTCCGGCACATCCTCGCCAGCCTCGCCAAACAGGCTGACCTGATGCGAATTGCGCGCCTCATGAATCGCGGCGGAATAGGCGACCAACCCGTCCAGCCCGTCAAACACCCGGGCGCGATTCGCATCCAGCGTGTCAAACGCCCCGGCCCGCGCCAACATTTCCATCGGGCGTTTGCCCACCCGCTTCAGATCGACCCGGCGGGCAAAATCGAACAAAGTCGCAAAGGGCTTTTCGCCTTGATCGGTTTTTCGCGCCTCGACGATCAGCTTCATCGCCTCGCCGCCGACATTTTTGAGCGCGCCCAGCGCATAGACAACCGCGCCGGCGCGCACCGTAAATGTCGCAAGCGAGCTGTTGACGCAGGGGGCGATGGTTTTCAGCCCCAACTTGTCAACTTCGCGCTTATAAACGGCAAGCTTGTCCGTCAGATGGATGTCGCAATTCATGACGCCTGCCATGAATTCCACCGGGTAATTCGCCTTCAGATACCCGGTTTGATACGACACGACGGCATAGGCCGCGGCATGCGATTTGTTGAAGCCGTAATTGGCGAATTTCTCGAGTAGGTCAAAGACTTCGCCTGATTTCTTCGCATCGATGCCGTGGGTTGTCTTGGCACCTTCGATGAACTTCGGTCGTTCCTTGGCCATTTCCTCGGCGATCTTTTTCCCCATCGCGCGGCGCAGCAAATCCGCGCCGCCAAGGCTATAGCCACCCATAACCTGTGCGATCTGCATCACCTGTTCTTGGTAGACGATAATCCCCTGCGTTTCCTCCAGAATATGGTCAATCGTGGGGTGCAGCGATTCCAGATCGCGCAGCCCGTTCTTCACCTCGCAATAGGTGGGAATATTTTCCATCGGGCCGGGCCGGTACAGGGCCACCAGCGCCACGATATCCTCGATACAGGTCGGTTTCATGCGCCGCAGCGCATCCATCATGCCCGAGCTTTCCACCTGAAACACCGCAACCGTCTTGGCTGCTGCGTAAAGCTCGTAGGTTTTTTCATCATCCAGCGGGATCATGGCGATATCCAGATCCACGCCGCGCAACCGCAACAAATCCAACGCCGATTGGATCACAGTCAGGGTTTTCAGGCCCAAGAAGTCAAACTTCACCAGCCCGGCTGCTTCAACCCATTTCATATTGAACTGGGTCGCAGCCATGTCCGAACGCGGGTCTTGGTACAAAGGCACCAGCTCGTCCAACGGCCTGTCGCCGATCACCACACCCGCCGCATGGGTAGAGGCATTGCGCAGCAGGCCTTCGACCTGCTGGCCATAGTTCAACAAGCGCGCGACCACCTCTTCTTTGGCCGCCTCGCGCAGACGCGGTTCGTCGGCCAGCGCCTTGGTGATGGAAACCGGCTTAACCCCCTCAACCGGGATCATTTTCGACAGCCGGTCCACCTGCATGTAGGACATCTGCAAAACCCGGCCGACATCGCGCACCGCCGCCTTGGACAAAAGCGCCCCAAAGGTGATGATTTGCCCCACCCGGTCACGCCCGTATTTTTGCTGGACATATTGGATCAC
Source organism: Pseudorhodobacter sp. (assembly GCA_047636855.1). Lineage (GTDB taxonomy): Bacteria > Pseudomonadota > Alphaproteobacteria > Rhodobacterales > Rhodobacteraceae > Pseudorhodobacter. Next base: position 1,633 of record JBLIGH010000040.1, on the reverse strand, counting down.
CTCTTCGCGCCGATCCATGCAAAAATCGATATCAAAGTCGGGCATCGAGACCCGTTCCGGGTTCAAAAAGCGTTCAAACAGCAGGTTATACCGCAAAGGGTCCAGATCGGTAATTGTCAGCGCATAGGCGACCAAGGACCCCGCCCCCGAGCCCCGGCCCGGCCCGACCGGAATATTTTGATCCTTCGCCCATTTGATGAAATCCGCAACGATCAGGAAGTAGCCCGGAAATTTCATCCCGATGATTACATCCAATTCGAAATCCAGCCGCGCCTTATAATCCTCAACGCTGACCGCATGCGGGATCACGGCCAGCCGCGCCTCCAACCCGGCATGGGCTTCGCGGCGCAGCTCGTTGACCTCGTCATCAGCGAATTTCGGCAAGATCGGCGGATGTTTGGCCACTTTGAAGGCACAGCGCCGCGCGATTTCAACGGTATTGGCCAATGCTTCGGGCAGATCAGCGAAAAGCGTCGCCATTTCCGCTTCGGATTTGAAATAATGCTGCGGCGTCAGGCGGCGACGGGGTTGCTGCTGATCGACATAGGCACCCTCGGCAATGCAGATCAGCGCGTCATGCGCCTCATACATTTCTGCTTTCGGGAAATAGACATCATTGGTCGCAACCAGGGGCAGCCCCAATTCATAGGCCATCTCGACAAAGCCGCGTTCGGTTGCCCGCTCGGCATCCGTGGTTTGCCCGCCAGCACCGGGATGGCGCTGCAATTCCACATAAAGCCGGTCACCGTATATCGTGGCCAACCGGGTCAAAAGCGCCTTGGCCTTCGGCACTTGGGCGGTTTGCAACAATTTGCCAACCGGCCCTTCCGACCCGCCAGTCAGGCAGATCACACCTGCGCCAAACTGCGCCAGCTCGTCCAATGTGACCTGCGTCGTCTCGCCCCCTTTACCCAGATAAAGGCAAGAGTTCAGCTTCATCAGGTTCATATAACCGGCTTGGTTTTGCGCCAAAAGCACGACGGGGGCCGGTGCGCGCAGCTTTTCCCCCGGCTGCGCCGGATCGTAACTGAGGCTAACCTGACAGCCCACAATCGGTTGCAATCCCGCATCTGCCGCCAGCGTCGAAAATTCCAAGGCGGCAAACATATTATTGCTGTCGGTCACCGCCACGGCTGGCATTTTTTGTGCGACGCAAAGCCCGATCAGCTTTTTCAGCGGCACCGCCCCTTCCAGCAAGGAATATTCGGTATGGGTGCGTAGATGAATGAATCGGGGGGCTGTCATAGCGCCAGATTAGACCAGCCTGCCCCCCCGGGGAAAGCACCGAATTTCGAACCGCCTCAGAAAATGTGCGCGCCCTTGAGGGGGCTTTAAAATGCGGCCAACAAGCCCAATACAGAGCCCCTGCGAATACCCTTTGACCGAACAAGCTTGCTTCCAAAGGGTCTCGCACCGTGCAATCGGGTTGCGAAACCGGCTAAATCGCAGGCACTCAGGCCTATTTTCAGGATAATCCCGAAACTCTTATCCGCTTTATCCTGAAAGTAATGTTTGCAAATTGACCCCTGCACAGGCTTGATCAATGCAAGACTAAAGGCGCGTGGTCCGTTTTACGCCGCATCGGGCGGGCACGCAGCGGCCTTGGACGAAGAGAAGGCGGCGGGTTTGAATA
>JBLIGH010000039.1:0-13156 GCA_047636855.1 Pseudorhodobacter sp. | reverse complement strand
CTTCGTCATGTGGCATATCCTTTTCTCAAACGAGAATTGCGGCGCGTGAACAACGCCATGATATGCCGCCCCTCAGGGGCCATCACCAACTTTTAGCTATATCTCAAGGGCAGGGCGACAAGCGCGCTAAGTGCCGCAGAGGTGCAGGCGGCCTGCGTGGTGGGGATATTGGGAAAGCGACGGGCCATGACCATCATCGCTGCAACGGCAGTGGTCATGCCAAGCGCCAGGAAGTCGCCCAGCACGCCGCCTTCGGTGCCAAGGCCAACCATGTAGGCCCCGCCCGCAAGTGCCACAATGCTGGCGATGATAGCGGCAAGGCTGGGACGTTCGCGCATCACCACCCAGCCAAGGGCAGCTGCGATCAGCGGGGCTGCGGCATAAATAATGGCGACATGGGCAACAGTGGTCAGGCGCAGCGACGCGATAAAGCAGATCATCCCAAAACCAGAAACCACGGCATAGGTCCATCCGGCGGCACCCATCCGTGCAAACCCGGCAAGCCCCCCATTCAACCGGAACGCTGCGATCACCACAACCAGTGCCAGCGCGCCAAAGGCCCCGCGCCAAACCAGCATAGAGGCGGCATCAAGCGGTATGATCCGGGTGAAAAGGCCGGTCGTGCTCCACGCCACAGCAGAGGCTGTCACGAGGGCGATGCCAAGCGATTTATCCGATAGTTCGGCCATTAATTCACCTTTTGTTCTTGATGATAGCTAGGCCTTAGACGGAAGTCTGGCAAGCAAAAATAGGGTCAGTCGAGGCGTTGAAGTAAGAAACCACGGGCTTCCAGCAGGGCCAGAACACCTTCTTTTCCCGACAGATGCAGCGCCCCGAAGGCCGCAAAGGTGGGGCCGCTTTCCAAGGTCTGCTCGATCGTCGCTATCCAGTTTCGATTGCGCGACGCCAATAGGGCCTCTTCCATCTGGATGAATTGACCATCGATTTCGTCGCGCGTCACACCGGGCAGGGCATAAGAAATTTGGCGGTTAAACTCCCATGCCAAGCGGCTGTCGCCAGCGAAAAAGGCATCAGCCGTGGTTTTCAGATAGTCGGCGGCCTGCGCCTCGATCAGCAGGGCGTTGCGGATCATGGTGATTTGCTCGTCCAAAGACAGCCTGTCAAACAGGGTAAGCGCGGTGTCAAAGGGCTCGAGCGCATGGATCGGAATGCCTTGGGCAATGGCTACATCCGTCAGGCGCTTGTCGAGCCCGCGCCCTTGGGCCGCAAGTTGCAAGGCGCAAGGCGGGATGCTGAGCATCATCGTGACGAACCATGGTTGCAGCTTGGTGCTAAGCGAAGACGGGATCCCGCGCTGCAAAAGTGCGTCGGTCAGTTTTTGCCATTCTTCGGGTGGCAGATTATCGGCAAGACGCGGGCCCTCCACAGACATCATAACGGTGGTGTCTGTGGTCATTTTCTGGCGCAGCGCGTCTTCTTCGGCGGGTCCGGCCTCGACCAGCAGGGTTTTGCTGGCGGCCAGAAGCGGCAATAGGGCCAGCATCAGCGCATCATGGCGCGGATCGTCAAGATGAAAGGTGCCGGCCACGATAAGAACCTGATCGCGCCGCGTCGCACGCCAAAGATTGCCAGTGGCGTTGCGTTGACTATGCGCCGCGCGCAGCAGGTCGTAGCGCTGCGCTTCGGGCAACGCTGAAATCAGGTTCTGACCGGTGCATTGCGCATGGGCGGGTACGGCCCAAAGCCCTAGGACAAAAAGGAAAAGGGTGATGATCCGCATGGCGATTTCTTCCGGTTGTAAGGGCGAGGTGACCCTAATTTGGCGGCAGAATGGCATGGGTCGTGGCAAATAGCCAATTTGGCAAAAGGGTGCTGCGGTTTGTTGCCCTAAGCAGGGGCCGGCGCCGGAAATGTGCTGATATTCAAATTGAGAGGGCGCAGCTTTTCAGCTTTGTTTCATCACGCCGTGATCATGACGCGCGCGTCTTTCATCCGTCTGGGCGCTTAGCCGCAGGTCATGTCAAAGCCTTCGGCAAACAGTCATGCACCTGCCAGCCAACGGATCGCAGTCTTTCTGCCAATTCAGTTTCGCACGCGACCCAAAGTAGACAGGCGGTTAATCTCTTCAAGGCGTTCTAAGTTGACAACCGACGACAGCATCAGGCGATCTTGGCTCCAATCACCCGGGCTTTGAATGGCGACCGTGGCCAGCAAAATCGCCGCCATCAGCGGCAAAATGACGGCGGCATAGGCCAGCTTTGGGTGGCGCAGGTGCCGCGCATCGAACAGCCGCATGATGCGTTCCTCCAGAAAGCTTACCTTCTTGTCACGCAGCGAGAAACGGTCGGCGGTCACCAGCGTCACCTTCGGCATTGCCACGATGAAAACACGATCGCGGCGCAGCGATTGCTGGCAAACGCTCAAAAGCGTGTCGCTGTAGGATTTGATGTCGACCTTGCCGGATGTCAGCAAACGGCTGTCAACCGCCAGCTCGCGCAGATCTTCGACCTGACGTTTCCACGCATGATAGACGGGGTTGAGGAAAAACAAGGGCTTCAGAAGCTCTAGCAGGATTTCCCACTCGATATCGCCTTGGCGCAAATGCTGGAACTCGTGGGCCAACGAGACCTTAATTTCGTCTGTATTGCCAAGCATGGTTGACGGGATCACCACATAGTAATTCCAAATCCCGCGTGTCGAAAACGGCACCAAGACGCGATCTGACAAGCGGATGCGCACACGACCAAAGCGGCGCCAAGCATAGCTGGACGAGACGATGGTGTTCAGGCAAATGACGGAATGGACGAGGCGCGCAGTGCCGATTACCAAGCCCGTCGCCAAGGCCGCTAGGGTCACAACAGCAGCCCAGCTGCCAGCTTGCAAAACATCAGCCGCAAAGGTCTTGCGGAGGGATAAGAGCCGCTCAAACTCTGTCGCGCGCATCTCAAACCCACCCTTGAGGTAGTAAGAGACAACGATGTCTGAAAGGTTCACATTCACGCTTTGCCCAACGCCGATTTGTCGCAAAGCTTGAATGCCCAAGATCACAAATGGCGAGAATATGATGGCCAGAAAGATCGTGTTCAGCAGCTTAAGCTGCACAGTATAGGCATGTTTAAGCCCTATCATTTCAAGCCCGAACCGCGCCAAGCGCCAAAGCGCAAAAGCCACGACAATCAAGATGTTGGCGTTGATAAAGCAGTCGAAAACAGTGTTACCCGGAATCATTTTTCAACCTCCGATCTACAAGCGCCCGGATTTGCCCCAACGCCTCTTCTGTGAGGTCTGAATCATTGACCAGCCGCGCCACAAGCGACGCAGGCGTGTCATCGAACAGCTTCATGGAGAGGTCTTTTAGAGAGCGGGTTTGATAGGCTCCTTTTGCCAGTGACGGCACAAAAATATGGCGTTTGCCGTCCTTGCGGCTGGAAACGAATTCTTTTTGCTCCAGAATACGCAAGATCGTCGCGCCCGATGTATAGGCAAGATTGCGTTCTGTCGGTAACTCTTCAAGCACTTCGCGAACGGTGCCTTCACCCAAAGCCCAAAGCTTGTTCATGAACTCAAGCTCAACTTCGGTCAGCAGCTCGTTTTTCTTCTTCTGTCTCATCCGGTCCCGTCCAAAGTTATCACCCGCTCGTGATGCGTTGGGAGTATCTACGAAAGTTATAGTTTTTCAAGAGAATTGCGTGACGCAGGGTTTGTGGCGCGCGCCATGTCAATCCGGTCCGGGGCGTTTCAGACCTTCTTGAAGCAAAAGACACCCCACCCTAACGATAATACAAGCGGCCACCACAGCGGCTCGCCGAAAAATCCGAGCCAAGCCAGAAAGATATAGGCCGCGCCCAGAAGGCTTAGAAACAGGCGGTCGCCCCGGGTCGTGGTCAGGCCAAGCACGCCTGTTCGCTCGGATGTGCCGGGTTTTTTGATCTCGATGACGGTGATGATCGCCATTGCAGTGAACAGCGCGATGAAAAAGAAACCTGTGGGCCAGGTCCAGGCCATCCAGGTCAGCATATCACACCCTCCCCAAGGCAAAGCCTTTGGCGATGTAGTTTCGCACAAAGTAGATGACGATCGCGCCGGGGATGATGGTCAAGGTCCCCGCTGCCGCCAGAAGCCCAAGTTCGTAGCCTGCCGACGAGGCGGTCTTGGTCATGGTCGCGGCAATCGGTTTGGCGGCCACAGCAGTCAAGGTCTTGGCCAGCAACAGCTCGACCCACGAGAACATAAAGCAAAAGAAAGCCGCGACCCCGACGCCTGCTTTGATGGTCGGCAAGAACACCGTCACAAAGAACCGCGGGAAGGAATATCCGTCGACATAAGCCGTCTCGTCCAGCTCTTTGGGTACGCCGCCCATGAAGCCTTCCAAAATCCAAACCGCCAGCGGGATGTTGAATAAGCAATGCGCCAAAGCGACGGCAAGATGCGTGTCAAATAACCCAACCGAGGAATAAAGCTGGAAGAAGGGCAGGGCGAAAACCGCCGCCGGTGCCATGCGGTTGGTCAGCAGCCAGAAAAACAACGTCTTGTTGCCAAGAAAGCTATAGCGCGAAAATGCATAGGCGGCCGGAAGTGCCACGATAATAGAGATTACGGTGTTCAAAGACACGTAGATGATCGAGTTGATATAACCCCAGTACCAGCTTGGATCGGTGAAAATGACGCGGTAGTTTTCCAACGTGAAGGTTTGCGGGAACAAGGAGAACCCCGAGAGGATCTCGTTCGTGGTTTTGAAGCTCATTGCGATCAGCCAATAGATCGGAAGCAGCAAGAACAGGATATATAGAATGGGTATGATCGAGCGCTTTTTCATTTCGCGTCATCCTTGGTCATAACGGTGTAAAAGAGCCACGACACCAGCAGCGTGACCGCAAAATAGATCAGCGACATCGCTGCAGCAGGGCCAAGATCGAACTGTCCAAGGGCGATTTTCACCAAATCAATCGACAGCAAGGTGGTGGAGTTTCCGGGCCCGCCGCCGGTTAACACGAAGATTTCGGTGTAGATGTTGAAACTGTCCATAAAGCGCAGAAGGATCGCGATGGTCAGCACCGTTTTCATCTTTGGCAGTTGTATATAGCGAAAGACCTTCCAAGGGCTCGCGCCATCGATCTTGGCGGCCTGATAATAGGCGTCAGGGATCGACACGAGGCCCGCATAGCTGAGCAGCACCACTAGCGAGGTCCAATGCCAGACATCCATGGTGATGATCGTCACCCAAGCCGCAATCGGGTCCTGGGTCATATCATAGTTGATGCCTAGGACGTTGTTCAGCAGATAGCCAAGCAAGCCAATTTCCGGCAGGGTGAAAATATTCCACATCGCGCCAACAACGTTCCAAGGGATCAGCATCGGCAGCGCCATGGTGACAAGACAGACAGGCACCCAAAAGCCCTGCTTGGGCATGGAAAGGGCGATCACGATCCCTAGCGGAACCTCGATGATCAAAATCAGGAAGGTGAACAGGAACTGCCGCCCCAAAGCCGCATGAAACCGGTCAGAGCGTAGAATTTGCTCAAACCAATCAAGGCCTTGCCAGAAGAATACGTTATTACCGAAGGTTTCTTGCACCGAGTAATTGACGACGGTCATGATCGGGATCAGCGCGTTGAAAGCGACCAACAGCAGGACCGGCAGCACAAAGAACCAGGCTTTTTGATTTTCAGTTTTCATGATGCCACCTCGGTTGCAAGCCAGCCATCGCGGTAAAGCCGCGTTTGGTCTTGGCGGAAATTTAGGTGAACGATGTCGCCTTGGGCCGGTGTATCGCCTTCGACAATGACTTTGATGCGGGTCTCGCCGACCATTGCCTCGACCACCGAATGGCGCCCTACATCCGAAACTTTGCGCACATTTGCTGCAAGGCCCGTGTCTGACAAAGTCACATATTCTGGCCGGATACCAATTTGGACCGTGCCACCCTGACCGGTTACTTTGCCTTCCAACAAGATGGGCTGGCCTTCAAAGGTCACCGCACCGCCAGCCTCCGAGGCCGGAAGCAGGTTCATGCCGGGGGATCCGATGAAATGGCCGACAAAAGTGTGCTGCGGGCGTTCGAACAGCTCTACGGGGGTGCCGATTTGCACGACCTCACCGTCTTGCATGACCACAACCTGATCTGCGAATGTCAGTGCTTCGGTCTGGTCATGGGTGACGTAGATCATCGTGGCTTTCACCCGCTGGTGCAGCTCTTTCAGCTTGCTGCGCAGCTTCCATTTCAAATGCGGGTCGATCACGGTCAGCGGTTCGTCGAACATCACAACGTTCACATCGTCGCGCACCAGCCCACGGCCCATCGAGATTTTTTGCTTGTTGTCAGGCGACAGATGCGAGGCGCGGATGCCAAGCATCTCGGTCACTTCCAACATCTCGGCGATTTCACGGACCCGGGCATCGACCTTGACCGCCGCCACGCCGCGGTTTCGCAGCGGGAAAGCCAGATTGTCATAGACCGTCATCGTGTCATAGATGACCGGAAATTGGAAAACCTGCGCAATGTTGCGCTGGTCGGGCGGGAGGTGCGTGACGTCTTTGTCATCAAACAGGATCTGACCGTTGGAAGGGACCAACAGCCCAGAGATGATGTTCAGCAGGGTGGATTTTCCACAACCCGACGGCCCCAGCAGCGCATAGGCCCCGCCGTCTTTCCAATCCAGATTGATCTCTTTGAGCGCGTAATCCGCAGGGCTTTTGGGCGAGGGCATGTAGGAATGGCGCAGGTTTTTCAGTGTGATTTTTGCCATTACGCAACAAGCCTCCCGTCGGCTGCAAAATAAAAGCACTTAGAGGGATCCATGAAAAACGGATGCATCTGGCCAATTTCGTAAGGGTGAACGCCGTGCGAAAGCGAGACCCAGGCATCTGTGCCCATCCGAAAATGCGCACTGGATTCCGAGCCGGAAAGCTCGGTCACCAGAACGGTGCCGCCCAAGGCCACATCCGCCGCCGACCCAGCAATGGGTGTGACGTGATGGGGGCGCACCGCGACGGTATAATCGCCGTCAGGCAGGCTTGCTGCCGGTTCTGCCAGCGCCCAGCTTTCGCCAGTATCCAACTGTGCAATTTGCCCCGTTTTCACAACGCGGGCAGAGTTGATCGGCGGATCACTGAAGACGCGCGCGGCGGTCAGGTTTTCGGGCTTGCGGTAGATATCGGCCGTTGTGCCAAACTGCGTAACGACGCCGTTATCCATAAGGCCGGTTTTGCCGCCCAGCATCAGGGCCTCTTCCGGCTCGGATGTGGCATAAACAACCACTGCGCCGCGGCCTGCAAAAAGTTCGGGAAGCTGCTCGCGCAGTTCTTCGCGAAGCTTGTAATCCAGGTTCGCCAGTGGTTCGTCCAAAAAGACCGCACGGCTTTCTTTGGCAATGGCCCGCGCCAAGGCACAGCGCTGTTGTTGCCCGCCGGAAAGCTCGTGTGGGCGCCGTTTCAGCATCGGCTCTAGCTTCAGGATTTTTGCAGCCTCTTCCACGCGGCCTGCGATTTCGGATTTTGCCATGCCTGCGACCCGAAGGGGGGAGGCTATGTTGTCAAAAACCGTCATTTGCGGATAGTTCACAAAGAACTGGTGGACGAGCGAAATGTTGCGTTTCTGCGTCGAAAGCTTCGACACATCGACCCCGTCCATGAAAATCTGACCCGAGGCCAAAGGATCAAGCCCTGCCATCAGCTTGATCAAAGATGTCTTTCCCGACCCGGTTTGGCCCAGCAGCACATTGAAATGCCCGGTCTCCAACACCAGCGATGTCGGTTTGATATGGGTAATCCCACGGCTCACCTTACTGGCTTGTCTTAGTTCAACTGTCATCTGTGGTTGCCTTGTCAGTCCGGCGAATTGCGCCAGATGAATGGCCGAAGCGAGCGAGCAGGCTTCGGTTAAAAATGGCCCGCTGACAATGCGTCAGCGGGCCGTCTCGACTGGTTTACTTGCTCCAGCGGGCAACAAGATCGTCGTAGTTGACGGTCTCGCCGGCTGGCTTTTCATTGTCCAGCTTTGCCTTGGCACCACCTTTGCCGATCCATTCCGAGGGGTCTTTTTCCTCGTTCAGGCGTGGGCCACAGCCACCATAGACATTGGCTGCTTCATCAGCCTGCTGCATACGGGCCATAGTGATGTCCATCTCGCTTGCCAGACGGTCCATCGCTTCTTGCGCCGTGAATGCACCAGAGTTCACGTCACCGATTTGCTGCCACCAGATTTGTGCCAACTTCGGATAATCGGGAACGTTGATGCCGGTTGGCGACCAACGCACACGGTCAGGTGAGCGGTAAAACTCGACCAGACCGCCCAGTTTTGGCGCCCGCTCGGTAAAGCTGGCATGGTTGACCGAGCTGTTGCGAATGAAGGTCAGGCCGACATGGGACTTCTTCACATCGACGGTTTTCGAAGTGACAAACTGAGCATAAAGCCAAGCTGCCTGTGCGCGATCCGTCGGTGTCGATTTCAAGAAAGTCCAAGACCCCACGTCTTGATAACCAACCTTTTGGCCTTCTTCCCAATAGGGGCCATGCGGCGATGGTGCCATGCGCCACAACAGGTTGCCTTCGTCATCGACAGTATTGTTGCCTTCAGACTTTGGCTTCACCATATCGGCGGTAAAGGCGGTGTACCAAAAGATCTGCTGGGCAACATTGCCTTGTGCCAAAGCGGGCAACGACTGATAGAAATCGTATGACGCAGAGCCAGGAGGCGCATAGGCGCGCAGCCATTCGTCCCATTTGCGGATCGCATAAACCGCAGCCGGGCCGTTCGCCGCACCACCGCGCGAGACCGAAGCGCCGGATGGGTTGCAGCTGCCTGCTTCCATCCGAATGCCCCATTCGTCGATCGGAACGCCGTTCGGCTCGCCTTTCGAACCGGTGCCGGCCATCGACAGCCAAGCATCGGTCATCCGCCAGCCAAGATCCGGCGCGCGTTTGCCGTAATCCATATGGCCATAGATGGCGACGCCGTCGATTTCCTTAACGTCATTCGAGAAGAAGTCAGCGATATCTTCATAGGCAGACCAGTTCACTGGAACGCCAAGCTCGTACCCATATTTGGCTTTGAAAGCGGCTTTGTTGCCCTCATCGTCAAACCAATCTTTGCGGAACCAATACAGGTTCGCAAATTGTTGGTCAGGCAATTGGTACAGATCGCCGTCTGGACCGGTGGTGAACTGAACGCCCATAAAGTCGGCAAGATCCAGCGAAGGCGACGTGGTGCCAGCCCAATCGCCTGCCATTTGGTCGGTCAGGTTATACGCCAGTTGCAGACGCGAATGCGTACCGATCAGATCGCTGTCGTTTACATAACCGTCGTAAAGATTCCGATTTGTCTGCATCTGAGTTTGGACGGCCTGGACAACTTCGCCTTCACCCAGAATCTGGTGATTAACCTTGATGCCGGTGATTTCCTCAAAGGCCTTGGTCAGCACTTCAGATTCGTAGCCATGCGTCGGAATACCTTCCGACAACACATTGATTTCCATTCCAGCAAACGGTTTTGCAGCGTCGATGAACCACTGCAATTCGCTTAACTGTTCAGCCTTGTTAAGCGTCGATGGCTGAAATTCTTGGTCGATCCATTTTTGAGCTGCTGCCGCATCGGCAAAAGCAGTCCCAGTCCCCGCAACGACGGCAAGTACCGCGGTCGCGGAGAGAAGATACTTACGCATCCTGATCTCCTCCCTAGAGATTGTATTAAGCCGGATACTGCCGACTACCATATAGTTAGGCTGAATTTCGCAAATCTGTCAAACTAAAACTTTAGTAGAGTATATCCTAATATTATCAAATAATTAAAGATCGAAACATATCCAAAGCTCAGATCTGATTCCGCGAAACGGTAAATCAAAAGCAAGAAATCGCTGTCTTTCACAGTCTTTCTTGCACCGGGCAGTCGTCTCGTTTTGCATCACCGGAACAGAGGATTCTACGCTTTAAAGGCATACACCCGATGGACAGGCTTTGTGCACAACTTGACCGCGCTCCAAGGTCTCTTTGGGTTGAAATGAAAACGGGGCCAACAGGCCCCGTCGAGTCGTTTATTTGAAAAAGCGATTACCGGCTCAAGGCGCCGACACCCGAGAAACGGAAGGCTTCGACTTCAAGCGCGTCGATCTCTGCGGCAGACATTTGGTCATGTGCAATGCTGATACGGCCTAGGAAAACCAGCGGCAGTTCGGCGGCACGACCCTCAAGATGCGCGCGGATGGCTTCTGCAGTTGCAGCCCCCACATCGTCGCCCATGCGCATTGGGGTGGCGTCCAGCTCGCCCCGACGAATCGCGTCCAGCTCTAGCCCAGTGCCGCCCCAACCTGTTGAGAAGACCTCTTTCTCTTTGCCAACAGCAATCTGCGCCTGCACAGAGCCCATGGACATCGCGGTGTTCGCATTGTGGATCACTGTGGCCTCTGGATAGGCCTGCAGCATCAGCTGGGTGCCTTCAAAACCGCCCTCGGTGGTGTATTCACCGTAGTGTTCATAAACCGGGTTCCAGCCTGATTTGGCCACGCAATCCTTGAAATCGCCCGAACGTTGGTTGTCGGTAATGCCCGGAATACCACGGTTCAAAGCGTAGGTGACATCGCTGCCCAGACGCTCGACCATATAGTCGCAGATTTCCAAAGCACCAGCGGCGGACGAGAAATCGAACCAGCCAGCGGGTTGGGTCTCTAGATATTTCAGGGGCGTGTGAAAGGCCCAGACAAAGGTTGTCAGGTCAGGATTGCTTGCCAGTTTGTCGATGTTGTCAGCTTGGGTCGCCAATTCGGACGGACCAAAGATCACGAAGTCATACAGGTCGGCGTCTTGGTCCACTTGGGCCGCATAGGTCGCCTGCAACGAATGCTCGATCTGGCGCGACGCGAATTCGGTCGTCTCATATTTGATACCCAGCTCGTCCAGCCGCTTGGTCATCGCAAGGTAGTTGCGCGCCCAAAAGTCGGATGTGTCGGCAGAAGGGTAGATCATCGCGATTTGCAGCGGTTTGTCTTGTGCAACTGACAGCGGTACCGCAGCCAGACCCGTGGTGTTTTGCAGCGCCTCAAGCGCGCCTTCGACATTCACTTCGCCGGGCAGCCAATGGTCACGTTCGGCGATACCGGGCAGTTCCCGCAGCGGAAGCCCTTCGGCATTCGCGGTCATCGCGGTTCCAGCAAGCAAAGCTGCCGTAAGTACGAGTTTCATATGTTTCATGGTTTCTCCTCCCAGAGTGATACGGTTTGATACCGTGTGGTTGATTTGATCAGCCGCTTGGCGTTGGCGGCTCCCCTGTTGCGAGGCTGAAAGCGACCAAAAGGATTGTGATGCCGATGATCACAGCGGTCATTTTCGCCAGTTTTTGGTTGTCCGGGTTGGTAAAGGCGGCGGACAGGCCACCTGCACCATCGCGGTCTTTCTTTTGCAGCCATGTATAAAGTGCGACCGAGAAAATGATCACGACACCGGATGCAACGGACTGCCAGAAGAATTCGATCCGCAAAGTGACAAGCGCGTTGATCATCATCGACAGCAACAACACGCCGGCCAGTGAGCCGACAATCGAGGCGCGCCCACCGAACAAAGACGTGCCACCAACAACGACCGCCGCGATAACGTGCAGATTGAAGTACGGCGCCGAAGTTGCCTGAATGGCGTTCAGCTTGCCTGTCAGCATGATCCCGGCGAGTGCGGCCATCGTGCCCATCAAGATATAGGCATAAACGCGGTGCCGATCGACTGCGACGCCGGTCATTTCCGACGCTTCAGGGTTGGACCCGATGGCAATGGTGTAGCGGCCGAAATGTGTGGATCGCAGCAAGAAAAAGCCGCCGATTATCGTCAGCAACCCGATGACAACAGGGGTTGGGATGATTTGCAGCGATTGGCCGCGCCCGATTTCGGTGATCAGGTCCGGGAAGCGGGCCAAGACCAAACCCTTGGCCAAGACAAGCGCGAAACCTCGATAGACAAGGTCCATGGCCAAGGTGCCGATCAGGTCGGGCACCTTGAATTTGGTAATGACCAAGCCGTTTAGCAGCCCCATCAGCGCGCCAAGACACAGGGCGATCAGTGCCGCGCTCCAGGCTGGAAACCCGTATTGTTTGATCAAAAATGCCATAATAATGGCCGACAATGCCGCAATCGACCCGATGGACAGGTCAATGCCGCGCTGCGTGATGACAAAGGTCATTGCCATCGCCATTGGCATATAAAGCGCCGCGTCCAACATGATCTGATTGAGGTTAGACAGGCGGAAATAACGGGCAGGTTCCACAATGGCCATGAAAAGCAAAAGCATGGCGATCATCGCCATCGGCCCAAGGAAGCTGAGATAGGGGGCGGCACGCTCGGACAATGTCGGGGTGCCTGCGGTCGGGGTAACTGAGTCTGTAGCTGACATGTATTTTGCTCCTTCAGGCCGCGGTCTGAGTGCCGACAATCATGCCGAGGACTTCTTCATTGCTTGTCTGCTTGGTCATCACCACTCCGACACATTCACCACGCCGCTGCACATGGATACGGTCCGAAATCTCGAACACATCATCCAGCGAGTGCGAGATCACGATGATCGCAAGCCCTTGAGTACGCAGAACTTTAATCAGCTCCAACGTGCGTGCCGTTTCTTGCGGGCCAAGTGCCGCCGTGGGTTCGTCCATCACCAAAATTCGCAGATCATCATGGCGCACCGCGCGCGCAATCGCGACGGCTTGGCGTTGCCCACCTGAAAGGCTTTCCGTTAACACGTCCATGCTTTTGAGCTGCACGCCGAGGCGGTCTTTTAGAACACGCGTGGCATCTGCTTTCATTTTTTGATTGTCGAGCAGGGTCCAACCAAACAGTTTCTTGGTCAGCTCTGACCCCAAAAACAGATTTTCGGCAGGGGTCAGGTGATCTGCAATCGCGAGGTTTTGGTAAACCGCATCAATGCCATTATCGATTGCCTCGGAATGACTGGCCATCGCAAAGGGTTTGCCATCCAGTTCGATATGGCCCTCGGTCGGTTGGTAGACACCGGTCAAAATCTTGATCAGCGTTGATTTTCCGGCACCGTTGTCGCCGACAATTGCCAGCACTTCGCCTGCGTAAGCCTCTAGGTCAACATTCTTTAGCGCCACGACACCGCCGAAACGTTTCGAAATTCCGCGCATCGCGACGATTGGTTGTACTTCGGTCATAATCCCCCCAGCTCAAAACACGTTTCCAAATGCTGAAAACGCACAGTTTTCCA
>JBLIGH010000038.1:0-13558 GCA_047636855.1 Pseudorhodobacter sp. | reverse complement strand
GCGGGCCGTGCCCGGGTTCGCGCATTGGCCTATGCGATTGCGATGGAGACATCCCCCGTCAGCAACCTATCGGTGCGCAGCTACGCGGCGGAGATCGCCAAAGGCGCTATCACGGCTGACGACTGGCAGGCGCATTTCATTGCCAAAGGCCTCGCGGGCTTCGAGGCGATGCTGGATCACCCCTCTGTTGGGCGCTTTTGCTACGGCGATACCCTGTCACTGGCCGATATCTGCTTGGTACCGCAGGTCTATAACGCGCGCCGCATCGGGATTGACGTGACGTTGTGGCAGCGCATCAGCACAATCATGGCTAACCTAGAAGCTGAGCCCGCGGTCGCATCCGCGCACCCTGACAAGCATCAACCCAAAGGCTAACCTATGACCGATATCGTGATCCTTTCTGGCGTTCGCACTGCCATTGGCAGCTTTGGCGGCGCGCTTTCCGGTTTTGCCCCGATTGACCTTGCGACACATGTAACGAAAGCGGCGATGGGCCGGGCCGGGGTTGCACCCGCACAAATCGGGCAGGTGGTGTTCGGTCATGTCATCAATACTGAACCCCGCGACATGTATCTTAGCCGCGTGGCAGCGGTGCAGGCCGGTATCCCCGACACGGTTCCCGCGATGAATGTGAACCGGCTTTGTGGTTCCGGCGCACAGGCCATTGTTTCGGCAACACAGTCCTTGATGCTGGGCGACACCGATTTCGCTATCGCGGGTGGGGCCGAATGCATGAGCCGCAGCCCGCATATTCTGCCTGCCGCCCGTTGGGGGCAAAAGATGGGCGATGTCAGCGCGCAAGATATGATGCTGGGCGCGCTGACCTGCCCGTTTGGCACCGGTCATATGGGGGTCACGGCCGAAAATGTCGCCGCTGAACATGGCATTACCCGCGCCGCGCAAGATGCTTTCGCGCTGGAAAGCCAAAACCGTGCAGCCCGTGCCATTTCCGAAGGGCGATTTTCGGATCAGATCGCACCGCTGGAAATCGTGACCCGCAAGGGAACTACGGTTTTCGCCACCGACGAACACCCCAAAGCGTCCAGTCTTGCTGCCCTTTCCGGTCTGCGCCCCGCGTTCCAAAAGGATGGCACTGTGACCGCAGGCAATGCCTCGGGCATCAATGATGGCGCCGCAGCTCTGGTCTTGGCCCGCGCCGATGCCGCCGAACGCGCTGGCTTGAAGCCGCGCGCGCGCATCTTGGGCTATGCCCTGGCCGGTGTGCGCCCCGAGGTGATGGGCATCGGCCCCGTTCCGGCCGTGCAAAGCCTGATGGCCCGCACCGGGTTGAAAATCACCGATTTCGACATCATCGAGTCAAACGAGGCTTTCGCAGCCCAAGCCCTCGCTGTCTCCGCCAACCTTGGCTTGGATGCCGCCCGCGTTAACCCCAATGGTGGTGCCATCGCTCTTGGCCATCCGGTCGGTGCCACAGGGGCGCTGCTCACCGTCAAAGCCCTGTACGAGCTCGAGCGGACAGGTGGCAAAATCGCCCTCATCACCATGTGCATCGGCGGTGGGCAAGGTATCGCAATCGCTATTGAACGGCTCTAACAAGGCCAATCTTGCCTAATTCATCTGTTCAAAAATATCCCACGGGGGGTCTGGAGGGTTTGAAACCCCCCAGCTTTCTGATGACCCCACCAGCCTGCGCTCTAGCGCAACCGCACGTCTACTTTGGCCGATAGCCCTTTCGCATCAACAACCGAAAGCGTTACGAACCCAAGGTCTTGCAAGGCCACCACCGTCGCGCGCGCCCTCTCCTGAACCGCGACCGGACGGCCATTCGCAAGCCAAGTAAAGGGGCCGGTGCCCCCGCGCACCCTTAGCAACAATCCTTCGGGCAAAAGCTCCACTTCCGCGCCGTCTGGCGGGAACGCCACGACAGGGGCATTGGCCACTTCAAACACCGCATTGCGTGACCGGAAATTGCGCAAAGGCTGTGGCAACTCTGCATTCGAGACGATCAACGTTGCGGCTGGTGCGGCAGATAAAGGCTCTAACATTGGCTTTAGGCGCGCAAAGGCTTGAAATAGAACCGGCGCTGCAAGCTCTGCTCCAAAAGCCCCCGGTACCGGTGTTCCATCGGCGCGACCCATCCAAATGCCAATCACATGCGCGCCATCAAAACCAATCGCCCAAGTATCGCGGTGGCCATAGCTGGTGCCGGTTTTATAGGCCAAACGGTTCTCGGGCGCGCCGGGCGGCGGCGCCAAACCCGACAAGATATTCGCCACCTGCCAAGCCGCGATGTCAGAGATCACACGCGCGCCCATTCCGGCCTGCCCCACCCCGGCCTGGCTCGTCGCGCGCAAAGGCAAGGCCACCCCGCCGCGCGCAAGGCTTGCGTAAAGCTGGACCATATCTTGCAAAGTCACGCCCAAACCGCCCAGTGCCACAGCAAGCCCCGGTTGCCCGCCCGGAACCTTGGCTTGCACCCCGGCGCGGCGCATCGCGGCCAGCAACTTGGCCGGCCCCAGCGCCTCGGTCAGTGCCACAACGGGGATGTTGAGTGATAGCTGCAACGCCTCACGCACCCGCAATGTGCCGCGAAAGGTTTTGTCGAAATTTTGCGGTGCATAGCCGCCAAAATCGCGGGGGCGATCCTCGATCAGCGTTTCGGGATGCGCCAAACCTTCGTCAAAAGCCAAGCCATAAACCAAGGGTTTCAGTGTCGATCCGGGGCTGCGCAGGGCTTGCGTCATATCGACAAAACCCTGCCGCCCGTCGGCCCGGTAGGCGGCCGACCCGACCGAGGCCAAAACCTCGCCCGATCGGTGATCAGCCACGACCATCGCGATTTGCAACTTGTCACCCTGCGCCGCGACAGAGACTGCTGCCAATTCCTCCAACCTTGCCTGAAGCCCTGCATCAATCGTCAGGCGAATTTGGTTTTGACCCGGCGAGGCCGCAACAACCCGGTCCGTCAGATGCGGTGCCAATGCGGGAAAGTCACGCCGTGCGGTCGGCACTGGTTCGCGCAACGCCGCCTGCGCTTGATCTGCCGCAATAATACCCGCAGCCACAGCGCGTCGCAGCACCTTGGCCCGCGCGGCCGTGGCTTCTTGTGCAAACCGGTCGGGTCGGCGGGTTTCCGGGGCTTGCGGCAATGCCACCAGCAAGGCGCGCTCGGCTGGGGTCAAGCGCCGCGCTTCTTTGCCGAAATAGGCCAAAGCTGCCGCGCGCACACCTTCCAGATTGCCGCCGTAGGGTGCTATATGCAGGTACAGGCCAAGGATTTGATCCTTGCTCAACCGCCGCTCTAGCGCCAGTGCAAGCCGGGCTTGACGCAGCTTACCCGTCAGCCGCCCCGTGCCGCTGTTTTCCAGTAAACGCGCGACTTGCATCGTCAGGGTCGAACCACCGGATACAATGCGCCCAGACCATGCCGCCTGCCAGCCTGCGCGCAACAACGCCAGCGGGTCCACACCTACATGGCTGTAAAACCGCTTATCCTCGTAGGCGATCAGCATTTCGATAAAGCCGGGGTCCACCAGCCCCGGTGCCACGGCCATGCGCCAACGCCCATCCGCCACGGTATAGGCCCGCAAAAGCCGCCCATCGCGGGCCAAAACCTCGATGGAGCTTTCTTGCGTCAACTCGGGCAATGCCGTCGCTGCGACCCAAGTATCGCCCGCATCCCGTGCCAATGCCGCCGCCCAAAGGGCGAAAACCAGCGCGAAAAGCGGGCGGCAGGTCATTGCGAAATCACGACCCGGCCCGCATCGCTATGGGCGCGGAAATCGGGGCGATACATATCCTCGACCGAAGCGGCGGGGTGATGGAAAACCCCCGGCGAGACGGCCCGCACGATATAGGCCAGTCGGAAAACAGTATCGCCCGCCCAATCCACCGCTGTCAGAAAGCGGTCTTGGCGAAATTCACTGTTCTCGACATTGGTCAGCGGGTCCACCCAGTCCAACGCATCCACCTGACCGCCACGCAGCAGGTTCGGGTTGTCGATCTCGAACCCCGCAGGCAGGGGGTCGGCGACCATCAACCGTGCTTCGGCTTTACCGAAAGGCGTAACCTCCAGCACCGTCACCAACCTTGTGCCCGCCGTCACGCCATCGGCAAGCGAGACTGCCTCGCCCTCCATCGTGAAATAATTGCGGGTGATCGCATAGCCGTTTCCGCCTGCGGGTTCCGGCACCTCTGGCACGCCGTAGGTTGTCAGGGTCAGTGTCGCGGGCTTTTCAGAACCGTTGAACACCTCGACCGGATCAAGGTTTGTGGCCTCTAGCACCCGCACCAGTGGTCCTGTTGCCGCAGCGCCGTTTAACGTGATCCCGTCCACGCCCTGCCGGTCAATCAGCGCATTGGCCGCAAGCAGCGTCCAGGTTGCCTCTTGCGTTGAAAGCGACCGTCCATTTGGCACCAGACTTGCCGCCAACGCGTCACGGTTCAGCACATCAGAGCCGGATTCGACCGCCAGCGTCAGCACTGCTGCCGCATCACGCCGGTTGGTGCCGAAGTCAGCCCGAAACACCTGCGCCTCGCCAGCGACAGCAACCTGCGCCAGCCGTGCGCCCGCTTTGCTGAACATCGCATCAGCGCGGCGCTGGTCACCGTAGCTGGCCAAAGCGGCACCAAGCTGCGCCTGTGCTATGGGTGTCGCGAAAGCATCCGCTTTCACATCGGCGTAGTAGCGCAGATCACCGATCGCCGCTGCCCCTTCGCGTGCCAAAACCATCAGCGCATAGGCCAGCGCCTCGCCACCCTCGTCGAAATCGGCGGTGTAATTGACCTGATTGCGCAGATTGTCCAAGGCATTGCGGAAGGCAAGGTCCGGCACCTTATGGCCTTGCGCCCGCGCCCGGCTTAGGAAATCGGTCACATAGGCATCCAGCCAGAAATTACCGGAACTTGGGCGCCAAAGCCCAAACCCGCCTTCCGAGCTTTGATTGGTCAGCACCTCGGCAATCGCCTGTTCGATCCGCAGGCTGATATTCTCGGCTCCTTTCAGGCGCATCGCTTGGGCGATCTGATCGAAATAGATCAATGGCAGTGCCTTCGAGGTAACCTGTTCGGTGCAGCCGTAGGGATAGCGATCCAATGCAGCCAGCAGCCCCGGTGCATCCAGCCGTGCAATCGGCCCAATCGCCAATGTTGCCAAGCCCGACCCGCGTGCAAATCCGGTAAAGGCGGCCGCGTCGAGCGTGAAGGTATTGCCCGGTGCCAGTTCCAAGCGCGTGGTGCGCGATATTTCCGGATCACCCGACTGCACCGGGATCGTCAGGCGCTTGGTCAAAATACGCCCTTCCGGCGTTGTTAGGGACACATTGACCGTTTGCAACCCCGTCGCGCTGGCGGTCACAGGCACGGAAAACACCGTTTTACCCTGCTCCGCCAGATCAAAGCCCGAAGGCACCGCGCCAAGGCTGACGCCATCGGCAGTCACATCCAGACCCATACGGCCCGCAGGCCCGGTGGCATGCACGATTTCCAGCAACAACCGGCTTTCATCGCCGGGCGACAAGAAGCGCGGCAGACTGGCGGTCACAACCACAGGGTCGCGCACCAAAACATCGGCCTCTGCCTGCCCCACGCCCTTTGATGACCAGACCACGGCCATCACCCGCACGGTGCCGTTGAAAGAGGGCAAATCGAACGTAGTACGGGCATAGCCATCGGCCCCCACGGTGACAGGGCCACTGAAATAGGCCACAAGTTCCTCGGTCGGCGGGGGCGCATCCAGCCTTGCTTGGGCGGCACCGTCGCCGCCAGAGCGCACCTGACCGGGCGCGCCGTTCAACCCGTCGATCAAGCGCCCGTAAACGTCACGAATGCCGACACCCAGCTTGCGTTGGCCAAAGTAGTGACCTTTTGGGTCCGGCGATTTGAAGGAAGTGAGGTTGAGGATACCCAGATCCACCGCCGCGATCGTGGCATAGGCGGTATCGCCCGCCGCAATGCCCTCGACTTTCACCGCGACCTCCATCGGGTCGCGTGGGGCAACTTCGGCTGCAACCTCGACCGCCGCCGTTAGGGCGCGATTGCCGGGGTCGATGCTGGCATAAGACAGCCCCATCGCGCGGGCAGGGTTGCGACCAGCGGTGACATCCATCGGGCGCAGCACCGAGGCAGTGACATAAACGCCGGCCCCCCATTCATCCGTGACATCCAGCGCGATCAGGTTTTCGCCCGCCGCCACCTCGACGACCTTCATCGTCACCAAGCGGTTGGACAGAACCGAAACCAGCGCCGTACCCGCCGCACGCGGCACCACGCGCAAGGTTGCAACCTCGCCGGGGCGGTAGGCGGGTTTGTCCAGCGATAGTTCCAGCGTGTCGGGGGTCGAGGTGACATCGGCGGGCGCATACCATCCGGCATAAAACCGGGTCGAAGTTGCGGCCGAACCGCCGTTCGCCTGTTCGACCTTCAACTCGTATTCACCCCAACTTACCGGGCCTGCAACCTCGACCGGGCCTGTGCCCAGATCGGCAGCGCCTTGGGCGACACGGCTGCGGCTGGTGACGGGTTCCCAATACCAGTTGCCGTATTCCTGATACCATTGATAGCGGGTGTCGATGCGCGAAAGCTCCCATTTCACGGCCATTGGCACCGGGGTCTCGTTTGGGCCGACGGAGATCAGATTAAAGCGCGCATCCGTGCCTTCGGCGACCACATCCTCGAATAAGGGTTTCACCCCGATCATTGCGGCAGAAGGCGTCAGGGCCTTGGTCAAGCGCCGCTCGACGGGGCGGCCAGAGCCTTCGGCGACACGGGCGGCCAGCAAGATTTCCAAGGGCCGTGCCGGGTCCTCGACGCCGGGCAGTGACAGGGCCACGACAGCGCGCCCTGCATCATCGGTGCGCCCGCCGCCGAAGCTTTCAACGCGGGTGCTGAAGGGGTCGTCCTGAAGCCCAAAGCTATAGCCGGGGAATTGCGCCAAACCCTTGGCCGCGCGCAAAACCACCTCGCCTTCAATCGACAAGTCTGCACCGGGCGGGCCGAACAGATACCGCGCCTCGACCGTTAGATCGGGCGTGTCGCCCAGCCGCAGCGGTTCGTCCGCCAGCGCCAGCGTAAAGTCGATCCGTTCGGGCAGGAAATCCTCGACCAGCAGGGTTTTGCTGGTCAGTGGGGCTGCATTCGGGTCCAGATACAGGTCTAACCGCCAAGTGCCGCGCGGGGCAGAGCCTGCGACGGGCAGCGCAAAGACATGCCCGCCTGCCGCGGTATCCGTGGCCATTGCGCGGGAATACTCAACACCGTCTGGCCGCTTAAGGATCGCCGTCAGCGGCAAGCCCTCGATGGCGCGGGCATCGGCATCGCGGGTCAGCGCGGTTGCATGAATGGTCTCGCCCGCCCGGTAAGCGCCGCGTTCGGTGGTCAGGAACACATCCACTGGCGGGGCGGGCTCGCGCCCGTCGACCCCGCGATCAGACAGATCAAATTCGGGGTCTGTCAGTGACAAAAACGCGATATCGGCTTCGCCCTCTTTGGCGATAATCATTGCGGGTGCAGCGCCACCCGTGCCGCGTGTCAGACCGGCTGGAAAAACCGCATAACCATCAGCATTTGCCGCAACCGAGGCCAGAATAGTATTGCTTCGGCTTAGAAGGTCCAGCGTCACGCCGGGTTTCGCGCCTGCCGTGCCAAGGCTGCGCACGACAACATGCAGCCCGTCAATGCCGCTGAAAGAGGTCAGGCCAAGGTCCGACACCACAAACCATTGCCACGCAGGGCTGGTTTCCCCTTGATTCTGGCCCGGAATAACGGCTTTCAGCGCGTAAATCCCGGCACCTTGACCCGCCAAAGCCTGTTGCATCGGCAAGCGGGTGGTCATGTCGCGGTTCACGTCTTGTGCGACCGTTGCCTCGCCCTGCCAGACCTGCTGCGCCACGCCGCGCGCGAAATCATCCTCGCGCCATTCGGGCATCGGTTCGCCAAAGTAATCCCCCTGAATAGCGCGCAAGATGTTGCGGTCGCTGACACGGTAAAGCGTCAAGTTCAGCGCGGCTGTGTTCACCGTTTCCACAGGCAGGGCCGCATCGCCGGTTTTTGGCAGCATATAGGCGCGACCGGGAAAGCGCACAGCCGGGGTGCGGTCGCGGACATAGGCCGAGATCGTGATGGGCTTCGCGGTGGTCTGACCATCCGCTGCCGGAAGGCCTGCGCGGAACGTCACCGAATAGCGCGCGCCATGCGCCATGCCTTCGACACAAAGCATCTGGCTGCCCGTTTTCTCGACGGTCAGGTTTGTATCCAAGGTTTGCACGAAGCTGCTGTAATCTTGCCCCGTGGCCACCAGATCATCCGAGAAACGCGCGCAAAGCCGAGGGCGGGCGCTATCGGATTGCACCTCATGTTCGGTAATGCGAAAGCCATATTTGCCGATGGCGTTGTCCAGCATGGCCTCGGTATCGTCGCGCGGTTGCAAATCTTGGGCCAAGCGCAATGCCTTGACCATATCGGGCCCACGCCCGCGGGTCTCTAGAACCTCGGCCAGAGTGACCAGAATGGAATGGCGAAGCCCGGGGCTCTGCGCGCGCAAATAGCCGTTAATCGCGGCATAAATGGCCCGGTTGCGCAGCGCGCTGCGTGAGTTTGGCCTGCTGTTCGAGGCTTCAAACAAAAGGCGGGCGTAATCGGCCCAATCTTCGGGCGAATCGCTGCGGTTCAGGGCTGCGCCCACGAAATCGCTGGCGCGCATTGGATTGCCATCGGCCTCTTGCTGCGCGGCTTCGCTCAGATGTTGTGCGGCTGTCCATGGCCCGGTGGTATGCAAGATGCCCAAGCCGTCGGCTTGCTGGCGTGCGGCAGTCAGGTCCCCGCGCCGCAGGAATGTCAGCTCGGATGCGCGGGCTTCGCTGCGGGCCTTGGTGCCTTGTTCTGCAGTCACTAATATGGCGGATAAGGCACCTTCATAAGGTTCTGGATCACCCGGTTGCGCCTTTAAAAAGCACGAGGCATGGCGACTGTTAAAGGTGATCGCGGTGCAGGAAGTGTTGGACGTGCAGGCCCTTTGGCAAGCCTCTAGCGTCGTGTCCAGCATCGAGGCTATATCCCCGCCCGGAAGGTCCACATCGCGGGTCACCACGAACCGTTTGTCGGGCACCAGATCCTGTGCCAACCCGGGTTGTGGGGCCACAGCAATCAGGCCCAAAACCAATGCGACGCTTAAGCGAAAATAGGACATTTCAAAACTCCCTGTAGAATAGGCCGAGTGTCGCATGATGCCCTTCGTTCACGCAAGCATTGTGAAAATGCGGCTGCGGGTCTTAAGCATCGATTCACTTTGTTCGGCCAAGGTGACCGAGTTCGGGATGGGTTGAATACCATTGGCCCGGGGGTGATTGGCGGTTGTATCTATGGAAATTATGGAACGTCTGGCGAAAGAACGGCGCGCACGAATGGCGGCCGAACGATTGCTGGAAAAGAAACAGCGTGAGCTTTTTGCCGCCAATGAAAAGTTGGCGCTGCATGCACGTTCATTGTCAGATCAAATCGTTGCACAGCGCCATGTGACCAAGGCCGCCTTGTCCGAGGCAGAGGTGCTAAAGGGCCAAAACAGCCGGTTCTTAACCGATCTAGACGCGGCTCATACGACGGCTGTGATGGCCGAGCGGCGGCTGCGGGATTCGATTAACACGATCAATGATGGTTTTGCCGTTTTCGACACTGACATGCGGCTTTTGGTGGCGAACCGGGCCTATTTGGCGCCTTTTGTCGGGCTCAAAGTCGGACCGGGGATCACATATCCTGAAATTTTGCGGACGGTGTCTGAAACGGGAATGGTCGTTTTGGGCGCGGAAACCACGGCGCAATGGATCGAAAGAATGCTTGCTCGCTGGGACGAGGATAATCCCGAACCTGTGGTTATTCAATTCTCGGACGGGCAATGGGTGCGTTTGGTGGACAGGCGGGCGCGCGACGGCGATATGGTTTGCCTTGTGCTGAACATCACCGAACAGATGCGCATTTGGGCCGCGTTAGAGGCGATTCCTGATGGGTTCGTTCTGTACGACCGTGAAGATCGGCTTTTGGCCTGCAACCAGCGCTACCGCGAGCTTTATCCGCAAAGCGCCGATGCCATGGTGCCCGGTGCATCGTTTGAGGAGATCTTGCGATTCGGATTGGCCCAGGGCCAGTATCAAGATGCGATTGGGCGTGAAGAGGAATGGTTGGAAGAGCGGCTTGATCGCCATCTGGATGCCGCGACCGTTTTGGAACAAGAGCTATCGGACGGTAAATGGCTGCGGGTGCTGGAGCAGCCGACTCCGGATGGTGGGCGCGTCGGGTTGCGCGTCGACATCACCCATCAAAAGGAACAGCAAGCCGCACTGGATGAAGCACGCAAAGCGGCCGAGGCAGCCAATCGCGCGAAATCCGCTTTTCTGGCGAATATGAGCCATGAGATCAGAACGCCGATGAACGGTGTCGTCGGAATGGCTGAATTGCTGTGCGACAGTAATCTTAGCGAAGAACAGCGCTTGTTTGCCGAAACGATCAGGTCCTCTGGCGAGGCGCTTTTGGTCATTATCAACGATATTCTGGACTATTCAAAGATCGAGGCAGAACGACTGACGCTGCATCCTGAACCTTTCGATCTGGAACGCACCATCCACGAAGTCGTAATGTTGCTGCAACCCGGGGCTAGGGCGCGCAACATTGATCTGATGATCGATTTCGATATGTTCCTGCCGACCCGCTACATCGGCGATGCTGGTCGCTTGCGTCAGGTGCTGACCAATTTGCTTGGCAATGCAGTGAAGTTCACTGAAAAAGGCCATGTCTTGATCCGGGTCGTCGGGTTGGAGGCAGAGCCGGGAAATCGACAATTGCATATCACCGTTGAAGATACTGGTATCGGCATACCGGCGGATCAATTGGACCATGTTTTCGGTGAATTCAATCAAGTCGAGTCGGAAACCAATCGAAAATTCGAAGGCACCGGCCTTGGCTTGGCCATCACCCGCAGCCTGATTGAACGGATGGACGGCTCGGTTTGGGTGGATAGCGAGTTTGGCAAAGGCTCTTGCTTTGGGTTCCGCCTGCCGATGCCAGTGGCAGAAGATCCAAGCGGCCCCCAGATCCCGGTGACGCTGACGCGGGCCTTGGTGGTCGATGATCAGTTCATCAACCGCACCATTTTGGAACGGCAATTGATCACCTGCGGCATGAAGGTAACGCTGTGCCGTTCTGGCGCCGAGGCCTTGGCGCAATTGGCGAAAGACAGTGCCTATGATGTGTTGCTGACCGATCATGAAATGCCCGAGATGAACGGTTTGATGCTGGCATCCCACGTGCGCGAGGCCGGGCATAAGCTGCCGATTGTGCTGCTGTCATCCAACCCTTCGGCGGCGCGCGAAGGGGAAGGGGCTGTGCATTTTGCAGCCGTGATGCAAAAACCGCTGTTGCGATCAGAGATGTACCGACGACTGCAATCCTTGAACGCGCCTGTCCCTGAGGTGCCAGCCCAGATACCTGTTGCGCAAGTGCCCAAAACCAAAAGGTTGATGCGCGTTTTGGCTGCCGAAGATAACCGCACCAACCAGCTCGTTTTCCGCAAGATGGTGAAGGAAATGGTGATGGATCTGACCTTCGCCAATAACGGGCGCGAGGCTGTGGAGCTGTTTCAAAGCTATCAGCCAGATTTGATTTTCATGGATATATCGATGCCAGAGATGGATGGCAGAGAGGCGGCGGCGGCGATTCGCAGTCTTGAACTCGCAAGCGGTGGCCATGTGCCAATTGTCGCCTTAACGGCGCATGCAATGAACGGCGATGACGAATCCATTCTGGCGTCTGGGATTGATCAATATCTGACAAAACCATTGCGCAAGAACGCCATCACCGAGGCATTGACGTCGCATTGCCCGCCCGAGGTGATTCCGGTCCTGCCAGAAGCAGAGCTGCCGGCAGGGCAAGTTGCCTGACCTTGAGGGCCAAACGCACAGACTACCCCACCTGGCAGATGGGATAGTCTTGGGTCGTAACCGTAGGAATTAACCTTATGGTTTGCTTGGTGGCACAAAGCGTTTGCTGGTGTCAGCCGGGCTGGCTTTGGGTTTTACCGGTTTGGCGCTGGCAGGTTTGCCACCAAAGGGCTTGCCGCCAAAAGGCTTGGCGCCTGCCGGTTTCCCGCCTGCGGGTTTCGCAAAGCTTTTGCCCTCGCCGGAGTGTGATTTGAAACCAGCCGCCCGTGCGGGCTTTGCACTGCCGTCAGCATTTTTTCCACCATGCGATTTGAAACCAGCTGTGCGCGGTTTTGACGCCGCACTGCTATCGCCATCGGGTTTCCAGCGTGGCTTGCGATCGCCACCCGCATCAGGGGTTGCACCGCGCGGCGCATAGGGTTTTGCACCGTCGGCGCGCTTGGCGTAAGGGGCTGCACCTTCAACCCGTGCGGGCGCATCTTCGCGCTTTGCATAGGGTTTGCGCGGCGCGTCATCACGCTTGGCGTAGGGCTTGCTGCCTGCATCATCACGTTTGGCATAGGGCTTGCTGCCCGCGTCATCACGCTTGGCGTAAGGTTTGCGCGGCGCATCGTCGCGCTTTGCATAAGGCTTGCGGTCGCTGTCTTCGCGCTTGGCATAGGGCCGCTTTTCAGGGCTTTCAGCGGGCCGGTCGAACCCTTTTGGCGCGCCAGAATCCGGCGACCAATTCGGCTTGGCATCGGATTCGTCGCGTTTGGTATAAGCCTTGCGCACTGGCAAAGGTGTGTCATCTTCGACAAAACGCGATGGTTTGGGCTTATAGGCCGGCTTTTCGCCACGTGGCGCGCGCTCTGGCCGTTCCAGCGTCGGCTCGGACTCAAGGCGGCGCATTTCAACGCCGTCTTCCAAAGCGATGCTATCTTTGAATTTGCCTGCGAATTCCGCAGCGATCTGCACATAGGTCTGTTCGGTCTGTACCCGAATCGCGCCGATGCTGTCTTTGGTGATGCCACCGGCCTCACAGATTTTCGGCAGCAACCAGCGGGCCTCGGCGCGGCCAGTGTGGCCGACGGAGATAGAATACCAAACCGATGCGCCAAATTCGCCGCGCGGTTTTGGGGCGGCTTTTTCACCTTGGGACGCAACCTCGGTCAGCACCTCGGGCGAGGACCGTCCCTGACGCCAGATCGAGACGAAGGCAGCGGCAACTTGTTCCGGGCCAAAGCGTTCCAGCAAAACCTGCGCCAAAACAGTATTTTCGCCGTCATTCGGGCCAAGGGCCGGATGCTCTAGAATGCGTTGATCGTCGCGTTCCTGCACTTCTTCGGCAGAGGGGGCATTGGCCCATTCCGCCACGACTTTCGCGCCCTGCAAAAGGCGTTGCGCTTTGCGGAATTCCGACGGAACCACGACCAGCGCCGACACGCCTTTGGACCCCGCGCGGCCCGTCCGGCCCGAACGGTGCAACAAGGTTTCAGAGTTCGACGGCAGGTCGGCATGGATCACCAGATCCAACCCGGGAAGGTCGATGCCGCGCGCCGCCACATCGGTGGCGATACAGACATTGGCGCGGCCATTGCGCAGCGCTGTCAAAGCATTGGTGCGCTCGGATTGCGACAACTCGCCCGATAGGGCCACAACTTTGAAGCCGCGATTGCCCATGCGGGCCATCA
>JBLIGH010000037.1:0-13795 GCA_047636855.1 Pseudorhodobacter sp. | reverse complement strand
CTTTGCACCACCCGCTCGCTTGATCTGTTGGTCGGCGCACTGGCGATTTTGAAAGCAGGCGGCGCCTATGTGCCGATGGACCCGGCCTATCCCGCTGACCGGATCGCTTTGTTCATCGAAGACAGCGCCGCCCCGGTGCTTGTGACGCAACACGCGCTGGCGCAAACACTGCCCAGTGGTGCGGCGCAACTGCTTTGCCTTGATACCGACCCCCGCCTTGCCGCGGCCCACGATGTCAACGTTGACAGCGGCGCCACCTCGGCTGATCTTGCTTACATGATCTATACTTCCGGCTCGACCGGCAGGCCCAAAGGCGTGATGGTCGAGCATGGCAATGTCGTGAATTTCTTTGCCGGCATGGATGGGCGCATCAACCATGCCACGGGTTCGGTCTGGTTGGCCGTGACTTCGCTTTCCTTCGATATCTCGGTGTTAGAGCTGTTCTGGACCCTCGCGCGCGGCTTCAAGCTGGTGCTGTCTTCGGATGAAAACCGCGCGTTGGTGTCTTCGGGCCATATCGCCTCGGCCCAAGGTATGGAGTTTTCGCTGTATTATTGGGGCAATGATGACGGTGTGGGGCCGAAAAAATACGAGATGCTGCTGGAGGGCGCGAAATTTGCCGATGCCCATGGTTTTTGCGCCGTCTGGACGCCAGAGCGTCATTTCCACGCCTTTGGCGGCCCCTATCCAAACCCTTCGGTGACGGGGGCCGCGGTGGCCGCTGTGACGAAAAATATCGGTGTGCGGGCAGGGTCGTGCGTGGCACCCTTGCATCATCCCGCGCGGATTGCCGAGGAATGGGGCATCATCGACAACCTGACCAACGGTCGGGCGGGTCTTGCTATGGCCTCTGGCTGGCAGCCCGATGATTTTCTTTTGCGCCCTGAAAACACCCCGCCGAACAACCGCAAAGCGCTGTTTGACAGCATCGACCAAGTGCGCCGTTTGTGGCGCGGCGAGGCTGTTGAATTCCCCACAGCAAACGGCGTGCATTCCGTCATCACCCAACCGCGCCCTGTGTCAAAAGAGCTTCCCGTCTGGGTCACAACGGCGGGCAATCCCGCCACATGGCGCGAAGCCGGGGACATTGGCGCCAATGTGCTGACGCATCTTTTGGGGCAATCCGTGGAAGAGGTCGGCGACAAGATCAAAATCTATCACGACGCTTTGCGCAAAGCGGGCCATGACCCGGCCAAGTTCAGCGTCACCTTGATGCTGCACACCTATATCGCCCGCGACCGCGAATTGGCGCGCAATGTCGCCCGCGAACCGATGAAGGATTACCTGCGTTCGGCAGCCGGTTTGATCAAGCAATATGCCTGGGCCTTTCCAGCCTTCAAAAAACCGGCGGGCGTCGAAAACCCGATGCAGATCGATCTGCAAAGCCTGTCGGAGGATGAAAACGAGGCAATCCTCGATTTCGCCTTCAAGCGGTATTTTGAGGATTCGGGCCTGTTTGGCACCGTCGAAGATTGCCTTGCCCGCGTCGAAAGCCTGAAGAAAATCGGCGTCACCGAAGTGGCCTGCTTGATTGATTACGGCATTGCGGTGGAAAAGGTGATGGAGGGGCTTTACCCGCTTGCCGAAGTGCTGCGCCGCGCCAACATGGCAGGGCCAGAGGTGGGCGATTATTCCATCGCCGCACAGCTGATCCGTCATAAGGTTACGCATCTGCAATGCACGCCCTCGATGGCGCGGATGATTGCGATGAATGAGGATAGTCGTGCGGCGTTGAAAGGCGTGCAAACCCTGATGCTTGGCGGCGAGGCGCTGCCCTCTGCGCTGATCGAAGATCTGGCCTCGGTCACGGAGGCGCGAATTGAAAACATGTATGGCCCGACCGAAACCACGATTTGGTCCACCACGCAAACCGCAAGTGCCGGGCAGGGCATCGTCAATATCGGCACGCCCATTGCCAATACTCAGGTCTATGTGCTGGACGACGCACAGCGTCCGGTGCCACTTGGTGTGGCGGGCGAGCTTTGGATCGGCGGCGATGGCGTGACGCGCGGCTATTGGCAGCGCGATGATCTGACCGCCGAGCGGTTCTTGCCCAACCCTTTTCATGCAGGGCGGATGTACCGCACCGGTGACCTCGTGCGTTGGCGCGCAGACGGCAAGCTCGACTTCCTCGGCCGTGCTGACCATCAGGTCAAACTGCGCGGTTACCGAATTGAACTGGGCGAGATTGAAACGGTGCTAGAGGCGCAACCCGGCGTTGCCCAAGCCGTCGTTATGGCACGCGAAGACACGCCCGGCGATCCGCGTCTGGTGGCCTATCTGTGTGGCACCGCCACAGATGCAGCACTGCGTCCTGCCTTGGTAGCGGCCTTGCCCGCCCATATGATCCCCGCGCATTTCGTGACGCTGGCGGCTTTCCCGTTGACGCCAAATCGCAAAGTTGACCGCAAGGCCCTGCCTGCGCCAAGCAAAACCCCGATAATCGTGACCGAGGCTTTTTCCGCCCCGCAAGGCGTGGCCGCGCAGTTAGCCAAAATCTGGGGTCGCATCCTTGGTCTGCAATCGATGGGTGCCAAGGATAATTTCTTCGCCCTCGGCGGGCATTCCTTGCTGGCAGTGCAGGCGCATCGAGAGATCCGGGCCGAACTTGGCACGCCGAAACTGTCGATCACCGATATCTTCCGCTTCCCAGTGCTAGAGGCCCTTGCCGCGCATATCGAAAAGCAGGCAGGCCCGGTAACGGCCCCGACCACACTGACGCCAGCAGCCGTGGTGCCGCTCAATGACCGGGCCGAGGCGCGCGGCGATGCGATGGCCCGCCGCCGTAGCATGCGCGCCAACCGAGCCACCGGCTAATGACGGACCTCAAGGCATTGGCCGCCGCAGCCCGCGCCATCTTGCCCGCACAAGCGGCGGTCGCGGCGACAGATCCGCGCGCCGCCGCCCCGCCGCTTTGGCTGGGCGAGGCGATCACAGCCCTGCCAAAACGCTGCACCGAATTTGCGGCGGGCCGCAGTGCGGCACGCGCCGCGATGGCACAACTTGGCCTGCCTGCCGCCGCAATTGCGATGGCCCCAGACCGTGCGCCGCTTTGGCCTGCAGGCCTGATCGGCTCGATCACCCATAGCGCAACCGCCTGCCTCGCAGCTGTCCAGCGCGCCCCCGGATTGATCGGGTTGGATCTGGAACCAGCCACCGCTTTGGACCGCGACCTTTGGTCAATCACCTTACGAGCTGAAGAACAAGAATGGCTTGCCACCCAATCCAACGCGCCACTTTTGGCAAAACTGATTTTCTCGGCCAAAGAAGCGGCCTATAAAGCGCAATACCCCAGATCGAAAACGCTTTTCGGCTTCGAGGTCCTTCAGATCACCCTATCGGCCGACAGCTTTACAGCGCGGTTTTGCCAAGACATCCCCAGCTTTGCCAAAGGCACGATACTTCAAGGCGGTCACACAAAATCCCAAAACCATTTCCTGACCTGCGTCACCGCTTAGCCTTTCATCTGTTCAAAAATATCCCACGGGGGTCCGGGGGTGTGAAACCCCCGGCTTTGCCATGAAAGCCTCGGGCATTTATTCCCAAGCCACATCGCCCAGAAAAATATATCCCGCACCATAGATCGTCTTGATCAACAGCGGGTGCTTTGGGTCCTCCCCCAGCTTGGTGCGCAGACGCGAGATACGCACATCCATCGCGCGATCGAAACTTTCACCCGCCGCCCCGCCAAGGCTTTCTTGCATCTGCGCGCGCGAGATCAACCGCTTCGGCGCTTCCAAAAACATCCGCAACACCTCGCCCTCGGCATGCGAAAATGGCACCTCCGTTTCGGCTTGATCCACCAGCACGTAGCGGTCGAAATAGGCAATCCAACCGTTGAACCTTGCGATTTGGGCTTGGCGTTCTACCCCGCCGCCACGCCCTTTGCGCAGCCTTGCCCGCACGCGGGCCACCACTTCGGCAGGATCAAAGGGCTTGATGATGTAGTCATCCGCCCCCAATTCTAACCCCGTTACCCGGTCTTGCACCTGTGCGCGCCCCGAAATAATGATGATCACCGCTCCGGATTCCAGCGCCAATCGGTGCACCACGGCCAGCCCATCACGATCCGGCAGGCCCAGATCGACCAAGCAAACGTCCGGGACGACCCGGTTCAAAGCCGCCTCAAATTCCGTGGCGCGGGCAAAGGCTGCCACTCGAAACCCAGCTTCTTCCAGCGCCACTTGCAACATGTGGCGAATTTCAGGCTCGTCGTCTAAAATAGTGATTAGGGGGGCTTTGCTCATAGATCCTCAAGGGTCAGAAAGGCGGTCAGTTCGCCTTGGTCAAAAGGTTTGGTCAAAACCGGAAATCGCGCAGCGGCACGGCGGCGCAAAGGGTTGGCCATAGGCAAAGACGTCATCAGACAAACCCGCAGAGGCCGCGCCTGATCGGACAGCGCCTCGGCCAGATCAACGCCCGTCAGGGTTCCGGGCAACGAAATATCGCTTAGAACAAGGTCGATGCCCGGCAGGGCGGCAAGGGCTAGGCCTTCATCCGCACTGGCGGCTTCAATCACCGAATGGCCAAGGCGTCGCAACATCTCGCGCACGTTTTCGCGAATTTCCACTGAATCCTCGACCAGCAGAACCATGCGTTGCACAGGGTCAGTGGCGGCGCGGCGCAGCGGCAGGCGTAACGTCACTTTGCCGCCGCCATTTGCCCGATTGGCCAATCTGACCGTGCCCCCGGCCAAGGTGATCTGGTCATAGACCATCGACAAGCCTAGGCCCGACCCCTCGCCGCCCTTGGTGGTAAAAAACGGATCCAACCCGCGCATCAAAGCCTCGGGGCTAAAGCCGGGCCCATCATCTTCGACCACGATTTCCAGCCATGTGTCACGCAGCGCCCGGGCCGTGAGGGTGATTTGACCGGCCCGAGCCCCCATCGCGTCGCGCGCATTCAAAATCAGATTGACCAACGCGTCCTGCACCATACCAACATCCAAAAGCAAAGGGTGTTCCAAGCCTTCGCGTGCCACCCAAAGCTTGATGGTGTCGGGCAAAATGGGTTGCGCCAGAACGGCGATATCGGTCAGAAATGACGCGATTTCACTGGCCACAGGGCGCAATTCCCGCTTGCCGGAAATCCCCGCGATCCGGTCCAGCAATGTACCGCCGCGCCGTGCGGCAGCCAAGGTGGCCGCGACAAATTCGCTGGCGCCATCTGGCAAATCCATCCGCTCTAGTCGCCCTTGCAGGCCCAGGATGATCGTCAACAGATTGGCGAAATCATGCGCCAGACCCGAGGTCAATTGTGCCGCCAATTCCCGCTTGCGGGCCTGCATCACAGCTGATCGCGCCTGCACCTCTTCGGTCACATCCATCGATAGAATATAGACGCCATTAATCGGCCCTGCACCAGTTTGATCCGGCGTAAACGCGGTGCGGATACGTCGCCCACTTTCCTCATCGGCGAATTCGAAAACCGAGGCATCACCCTCTAGGGCGCGCATCAAATAAGGGCGGATCTTGTCAAAAGCGGCATCGCCCAATGCCTCGCGCCCGGTTAGCCCAAGGATGGTCTGCGGCCGCCCCGGCATGACCGAGGAAAGCCTGCGGTTGGAATATGTGTAACGCAGATCACGCCCGACATGGGCGATATGGGCAGGCATCATCTCGGTGGTCAGCCGGGTGCGGGCCTCCATCTCGGTCAGCTCGCGCTTGGTTTGCTCTAGGGCGGTATTGGTTGCAGCCAGCGCGCGGTTGGCTTGCGATAGCCGTTCGGCATTGGCCAAAACCTGCTCGGACAATTCTTCGGACCTTGCCCGCAGGAGCGCTTCTTGCAGCTTGATTTCGGTAATGTCGGTATAGACAGTGACCCAACCGCCTTGGGCCAAAGGCGCGCCTTCGACCGAAATCCAGCGCCCGCCGGGGCGTTCTCTTTCCATGTAATGCGGCTCGAAGGCGCGGGCGGCCTGAACGCGGGTGTCAACCGCCGCCTCGATATCCCCGATTTCACCATATTCGCCAATCGTCACCAAAAAGCGGATTGTTTGTTCAAATGCGGCCCCCGGCTGGGTCAATTCGGGCGGCAGACCAAACATCTCTGTAAAGCGGCGATTGCACACAACCAGACGCAGATCGCTGTCATAGATCGACAAAGCCTGCTGGATCAGGTTCAGCCCGGTCGCCGTCATCGCCGTCTGAACTTCCTGATTGAACGGCATCGCGCGCCCCCCTTTGCCCATTCTGGCTACCACCCAAGCGCCCGCTGGGGGAAGCGCCAATCCGCAGCTGTTACAATTCGAAAGGTTTGAGAAAAAGTCACGCAAGTATTCCGCATCACCCATAAGGTAATACAAGCAAAGCGATCAATTGGTCGTAAGCTGGAAGGAAGCCACGATCTAAGTGGTGTGGGGGGAGGATGAATGAAGCAATCGCAGGCGCTGCCTGATCTCGCTTCGATACCGGCTTTGCTGGCGCGCAACGTTGCGCGACACGGCGATAAAGCGGCGTACCGCGAGAAAGAGTTTGGCATTTGGCAAAGCTGGACATGGGCGCAGGCCGCCTTGGAAATCCGGGCGATGGCGCTTGGTTTTCTGGCCTTGGGGTTGAATCGCGGCGATCACGTGGCGATCATCGGCACCAACCGACCACAGCTTTACTGGTCGATGGTCGCGGTGCAAATGTGCGGTGCGGTCCCTGTGCCGCTGTACCAAGATGCTGTTGCCGAAGAGATGGCCTATGTGCTGGATCATTGCGGCAGCCGGTTTGTGATTTGTGGCGATCAAGAGCAGGTCGACAAAATCTTGGAAATCGAAGGCCGCGTGCCGCATATCGAACAGATCGCCTATCTGGATAAGCGCGGAATGCGGAAATACGATCATTCGCGCATGAACGCACTGGCTGACATATTGGCCGAGGGCCGCGCCGCGCATCAGCGGTTCGAGGCGGAACTGGACGCAAGGATCGCCGAACTGACTTACGATAGCACCTGTGTCATGCTGTATACCTCTGGTACGACAGGCAAGCCCAAAGGCGTGGTTTTGTCGAACCGCAACATTATCGAAACCTCCAAAAACTCTAGCGAATTCGATCACTTACAGGCAGGCGAAGAGGTTTTGGCCTATCTGCCGATGGCCTGGGTTGGCGATTTCATCTTTTCCATTGGCCAGGCGATGTGGACCGGGTTTTGCGTTAATTGCCCCGAAAGCGAGCATACCTTGCTGACCGATCTGCGCGAGATTGGCCCGACCTATTACTTTGCCCCGCCGCGGGTGTTTGAAACCCAGCTAACCAATGTGATGATCCGCATGGAAGATGCGGGTCGGATCAAGCGATGGCTGTTTCGCAATTTTATGGCCCATGCGCGCCGTGTCGGGTCTGCGATTTTGGATGGGCAGCAGGTTTCGGCGGCCGATAGGTTCGGT
This sequence comes from Pseudorhodobacter sp., assembly GCA_047636855.1. Taxonomy (GTDB): domain Bacteria; phylum Pseudomonadota; class Alphaproteobacteria; order Rhodobacterales; family Rhodobacteraceae; genus Pseudorhodobacter. Next base: position 6,423 of record JBLIGH010000037.1, on the reverse strand, counting down.
TACGCTTTGGGCAACTTGTTGGTTTACGGCCCGTTGAAAAACACGCTGGGCTTCAGCCGGATCCGCGTCGGTTACACTGCGGGCGAGGCGATTGGCCCGGAAATCTTTGATTTCTACCGCTCTTTGGGGATCAACCTGAAACAGCTTTACGGCCAGACCGAAGCGTCGGTTTTCATCACGCAGCAACCAGATGGGCAAGTGCGTTCGGACACTGTCGGCGTGCCAAGCCCCGGGGTCGAGGTGCGGATTGCCGAGAATGGGGAAGTTTTCTACCGCTCGGCTGGCACCTTCATGTCCTATTACAAGAACCCCGAAAGCACCGCCTCGACCAAGGATGCCGAGGGCTGGGTTGCGACCGGGGATGCGGGCTTCTTCGAGGAAGGCACCGGCCATCTGCGCATTATTGACCGCGCCAAGGATGTCGGCAAAATGGCGTCTGGGGCGCTGTTCGCACCGAAATATGTTGAAAACAAACTGAAATTCTACCCCGCGATTCTGGAAGCCGTGGTCTTTGGTGCAGGGCGCGATTTTTGCACCGCTTTCATCAACATCGACCTGACCGCCGTGGGCAATTGGGCCGAGCGTAACAATATCGCCTATTCCAGTTATCAAGAGCTGTCACAGCACCCGCAGGTGTTGGAAATGATCCGCGGTCATATGGGCGAGGTGAATACCTCGGTTGCAGCTGACCCGATGCTATCGGGCTGTCAGGTTCATAGGTTCTTGATCTTGCACAAAGAACTCGACGCTGATGATGGCGAAATGACCCGCACCCGCAAGGTTCGCCGCCGCGTGATCGAAGAGAAGTTCGCAGATCTGATCGAGGCCTTATACGCGGGCAAAGACAGCATCTACACCGAAACCGAAGTCACCTATGAAGACGGGCGCAAAGGCGCGATCAAGGCGACCCTGACGCTGGCCGACGCGATTGTGGCCCCAGCGCAAAGGATGGCTGCGGAATGAACATTCAATCCCACGATCCCTACATCACCGCCGATGGCCGCCAGATTGGGGGCGTGTTGATGGAGATGAAGAACATCAACCTGCGTTTCGGCGGGTTGTCTGCGATCACCGATATTTCCTTTGATATCCGCGAGGGCGAGATCCGCGCGATCATTGGCCCGAACGGGGCTGGAAAATCCTCGATGCTCAATGTGATCAGCGGTTTTTATGTGCCGCAAGATGGCGAGGTTTGGTTTCGCGGTGCAAAACGCCCACCGATGAAGCCTTACCAAGTGGCCGCTCAGGGCATCGCGCGCACCTTCCAGAACATCGCGTTGTTCCAGGGGATGTCCGTGCTGGATAACATCATGACAGGCCGGCTGACGCATATGAAGTCAAGTTTGCTACAACAGGCGATCTGGTGGGGCAGCGCACAGCGCGAAGAGACAGAGCACCGTGAGAAGGTCGAAAAAATCATCGATTTCCTAGAGATCCAGCACATCCGCAAAACCCCGGTGGGGCGCCTGCCTTACGGGCTGAAAAAACGGGTCGAGCTGGCAAGGGCCTTGGCGGCGGAACCAAAGCTGTTGCTGCTGGACGAGCCGATGGCTGGGATGAACGTCGAGGAAAAAGAAGACATGTCGCGCTTTATCCTTGATGTGAACGATGAATTTGGCACCACCATCGCGCTGATCGAACATGACATGGGCGTGGTGATGGACCTGTCAGATCGGGTCGTCGTGATGGATTACGGCAAAAAAATCGGCGATGGCACCCCTGATGAGGTGCGCAACAATCAAGCGGTGATCGATGCCTATCTGGGGGTTGCCCATGACTGAACCGTCGGTATTTGCCCAGTCTTTTTCCCGAACCGCATCCGTAGTCATCCAGAAAGGGCGCAGCTGATGTCCGATACCTTCTTTTTCGCGACCGAGGTGATGTTGAACGGGCTGATGGCTGGGGTGATGTACAGCCTTGTGGCGCTGGGCTTTGTGCTGATCTTCAAGGCCTCGGGCATCTTCAACTATGCCCAAGGCGTGATGGCGCTGTTTGCGGCGTTGACGCTGGTGGGGCTGCAAGATGGTCAAATCCCGTTCGCGCATTTGATAAATGCGATCTTTGGCACAGATCTGAGCAATTTCGGATGGACCCTGCCCGCGTTGGTGGCGATCATCTTGACGGCGATCATCATGGTGCTGATGGCGGTTGTCGTCGAACGTTACGTCCTCAAACATCTGGTCAACCAAGAGCCGATCATCTTGTTCATGGCCACAATCGGGCTTGCCTATTTCCTAGAAGGTCTGGGCGATGTGATGTGGGGGGCCGATATTAAGAAGCTGGATGTTGGGTTGCCGCAAGGCGTCTCTGACACGATCGAGACGGTCACCTATGATTGGTTCGGTTATGGCTTTTTCATCGACAAGTTGGATATCGTGGCGGCTTTGGTCGCGGCAGCGCTGGTGATCAGCCTGACATTGTTTTCGCAATATACCAAATATGGCCGTGCCTTGCGGGCTGTGGCTGATGACCATCAAGCAGCCCTGTCGGTAGGAATTTCCCTGCGCTTCATCTGGGTTCTGGTCTGGTCCATTGCGGGGTTCGTGGCGCTGGTTGCGGGCATCATGTGGGGAACGAAATCGGGGGTGCAATTCTCGTTGTCGCTGATTGCGCTGAAGGCCCTTCCGGTGCTGATGCTGGGCGGCTTCACCTCGATCCCCGGCGCGATTGTCGGCGGGCTGATCATCGGCATGGGCGAGAAACTTTTCGAGTTTTTCATTGGCCCGATGATCGGTGGTGCGACCGAAAACTGGTTCGCCTATGTGCTGGCGTTGTTGTTTTTGGTCTTCCGCCCGCAAGGCTTGTTCGGGGAGAAGATCATTGAGCGCGTTTAATCCAGCGAAACATCAGGTGGCGGTTTTAGGTTTGGATGGACAACACCAGCCAACACAAGATCACCGCGATGGCAACCACAGGCGCCCAATACAGGCTGATGCCCACGTAAAGCGTCAACCCAATGCCGGTTACGGCCGCAAGGGTAAGCCAAAAGAGGATACCGTGCAGCGCGTCTTTAAAAAGATCACTTACGAAACGGCCGATAATGGACAAGATCTTTCGCCGGTTTTCTGGGAGTTCGGTGTTCATAGCGGACCTCGGTTTGCTGTGCTGCCAAGATCGTTGACAAAAATGGCTGTGTTTGGGCGGTTTGGAGGATAAAATATGTTCTATCGTGAGGCAGGCGATTTCAAGACCAGCTATGTCGATGACAGCCAGACATTTCCGATCAAATTTGACCGGGTTCGCTATTACACAGTGTTGGCGGTGGCGTTTGGGGTGATCCCGTTTTTCATCAATGACTATTGGGCGAATGCGGTGTTCGTGCCGTTTTTGATCTATGCAATTGCCGCGATCGGGTTGAACATCTTGATTGGCTATTGTGGGCAGGTCAGCCTTGGCACGGGCGGTTTCATGGCCGTTGGGGCCTATGCGGTTTACAAGCTGATGACCGCGTTCCCCGAGATCAATATCGTGATCCACGTGTTGCTGGCGGGCGGGATTACGGCGGCCGTTGGCGTGCTGTTTGGCCTGCCGAGCCTGCGCATCAAGGGGTTCTATCTCGCGGTCGCAACGCTGGCGGCGCAATTTTTCCTAGTCTGGCTTTTCAACAAAGTGCCGTGGTTTTACAACTACTCGGCTTCGGGCCAGATTTCCGCGCCCGAGCGCAGCCTTTTTGGCATCATTCTAACTGGCCCGAACACTTCGGCGGCGGCGAAATATCTGATTTGTGCCGCGTTTTTGTTCGCGCTGGCCTGGCTTGCCCGCAATCTGACGCGCGGCACCTTGGGGCGAAAATGGATGGCGATCCGCGATATGGACATCGCCGCCGAGATCATCGGCGTAAACCCTTTGGCCGCCAAGCTGACGGCTTTCGCGGTGTCCAGCTTTTTCATCGGCGTGTCCGGTGCGCTGTTCTTTGCGGTCTATCTGGGGGCGGCAGAAGTGGGTGAAAGCTTTGGCATCCAGAAGTCGTTTTTGGTGCTGTTCATGGTGATCATTGGCGGCTTGGGCTCGATCTTTGGTAGCCTTGCGGGGGCGGCGTTTATGGTGCTTTTGCCTGTGCTGTTGAAAAACGTGCTGGTTGGCATGCTGGGCTGGCCCACTGATCTTGCCGCCTATCTGGAGCTTATGATCGTCGGGGCTTTGATCATCATTTTCCTGATCGCCGAACCGCACGGGCTGGCCCAGCTTTGGCGTCTGACGAAAGAAAAACTCCGGCTTTGGCCCTTTCCGCACTAGGGCCGGGCTGCCCAAAGACAAGACCGGGAAACCGGCGTTGATTTTGAAATCCAATGGGAGGACTAAAAGATGAAACTGAAATTTGCAGCCTTGGTTGCAGCGGCCTTGGCCACGGCGGTTCCCGCTATGGCGCAAGACCTGCATTTCCCCTCGATGAGTTATCGAACAGGGGCCTATGCCGCTGGCGGTATCCCGTTTGCAGATGGCTATAGCGATTATTTGACGCTGTTGCAGGAACGCGATGGCGGTATCGGCGGCGTTCCAATCCGTCAATCCGAATGCGAAACCGCCTATAACACCGAAAAAGGTGTCGAGTGTTACGAGTCGATCAAAGCTGACAACCCGCTGATTTTGCAGCCGCTTTCAACAGGTATCACCTATCAGTTGATCCCGAAGGTTACTGCGGATGGCATTCCGCTGCACACCATGGGTTATGGGCGGACTTCGGCCAAGGATGGTACGATTTTTTCCAACGTCTTCAACTATCCCACCAACTATTGGGACGGTGCCTCGATTGCGATCAATTATCTGCTGTCTGAAAATGGCGGTGACTTGAAGGGCAAGAAGGTCGCACTGGTTTATCACAACTCGGCCTATGGCAAAGAGCCGATCCGCACGCTGGAAGAGCTTGCCAAGCAGCATGGTTATGAGTTGTCATTGCTTCCCGTTGATCATCCGGGGCAAGAGCAGAAAAGCCAATGGCTGCAAATCCGCCGTGAAAAACCGGATTACGTGTTGATGTGGGGCTGGGGTGTGATGAACGCTGTGGCAGTGCAAGAAGCAGCCAACATCCGGTTCCCGATGGAAAACTTCATTGGCATCTGGTGGTCCGGTTCGGAAAATGACGTGCTGCCTGCGGGTGATGGGGCCAATGGCTACAAATCGCTGGCGATGCATGGCACCGGTGTCGACTACCCTGTTTATGCCGACTTGAAGAAATACGTGATCGACGCGGGTAAAGCGGCGGGCGCGGGTGATCAGGTTGGATCGGTTTTGTATTCGCGCGGCATGTATGCAGCTTTCCTGGCAGCGGAAGCTGCGAAAAAGGCGCAAGAACTGGCAGGCACTGGCGCGATTACACCAGCACAGATGCGCGATGGCATGGAAGCTTTGGTCGTCACCGAAGAGATCATGGCGGCCAACGGCTTGCCGAACTTCGGTCATCCTTTCGCGGTCACCTGTGACAACCATGGCGGCGAGGGCTACGGCCTTGTGCAGCAATGGGATGCAACGGCGAAAAAGTGGAACCTGATCACCGATTGGATTCAATCGGATCAAGCACTGATCGACACGCTGGTCGAAGAAGACAGCGCTGCTTTTGCCGCCGAAAACAACATCGAAAAGCGGTGTAACTGACGCAAAACGTTCCGGCCGGGGCTGCTGCCTTGGCCGGAAGTTTCAGACCTTTTTGCAAAGAAAAAGCCCATGCTGGATGCACAGATCCCCCCCGAGCCGACCTACGAGACCTTGTTGGAGGTCAATAATATCGAGGTGATCTATAATCACGTGATCCTTGTGCTGAAGGGGGTTAGTCTGACGGTGCCAAAGGGTCGGATAACGGCCTTGCTGGGCGGTAATGGCGCGGGAAAGACGACGACGCTAAAGGCGGTGTCGAACCTGCTGCATTCCGAACGCGGCGAGGTGACGAAAGGCTCGATCACCTACAAAGGCATCTCTATTCAAGGGCGCGACCCGTCAGAAATGGTACGTAATGGCGTCATTCAGGTGATGGAAGGCCGCCATTGTTTCGAGCATCTGACGGTCGAAGAAAACCTGATGACGGGGGCCTATACAAGGACCGATGGCACGGCTGCAATCGCAGCAGACCTAGAGATGGTCTATGCCTATTTCCCGCGCCTGCGCGAGCGGCGCAAAAGTCAGGCGGGCTATACTTCTGGCGGCGAACAGCAGATGTGCGCCATTGGCCGCGCGTTGATGTCGCGCCCCGAGATGATCTTGCTGGATGAACCCTCGATGGGTTTGGCGCCGCAACTGGTCGAGCAGATTTTCGAGATCGTCAAGGCAGTGAATGAGAACGAAGGCGTGACCTTCCTGCTGGCCGAGCAAAACACCAATGTCGCGCTGCGCTATGCTCATTCCGGCTATATTCTGGAATCGGGCCGTGTGGTGATGGAGGGCAGCGCCGCCGATTTGCGCGAGAACCCGGATGTAAAGGAATTTTATCTG
>JBLIGH010000036.1:0-13903 GCA_047636855.1 Pseudorhodobacter sp. | reverse complement strand
TCCGCCGCCGACTCCGCCGCCCGCTCCGCCGCCGCCGCCGCCCGCGCCGCCGCCATCTCCGCCGCTTGGGAAGTTGTCCAAGGCGATTGCATCTTGTTGGAACAGGGCGAAGGCTTGCAAGGCACCGGCCTATGGCACAACGCGCCCAATCTTTTTCAATCCGAATGGGATGAAACCCGCCCCCGCTGGTCCGCCCCGAATTCCCCCTATGCCTTCTGGTTGCGCTGGTACGAGGCAGCCCTTGAAGGTCGCGCCCTCAACCCCGAACTCGAACGCGACATCGCCCTGATCCCGAACGACGATTGGGAAAAAGACCCGGCGCATATCGCGGGGCTGATTGCGGCGTTAGAGGCGAAATATGCCAAAACCGCGACAAATAACGGCGAGCGGGTAGAGTTTAACCCCGAAACCGGCAAGGTGTTTTTAGTCCCCGAAACCGATTTGCCAGATGATATCGCGACCTATGCGCGCCGCAAGATCACCCGCGCCGTACAGCTTTTTGGCCAAAACCCAGAAAATCAATACACTGCCATTGCTCCCGATCTGGCCATGCTGCGCGAAGCGGTCGAAGACGCCGCAAACCTACCCATCGAAATCTTCGACGCCTGCGCCAGCGCCTCGCGGCGCTTGAATGTGCGCGCGTCGGCGGGCGAATGCGCCTTCCCAGAAAAAGACCCGTTGCTGCAAGACTACTTGCAACGCATTCGCGAAGCCGGGGCGGACATTCTGGCCAACGACCCAAAGACGCAAGGCGTGCTGTCGCGGCGCAACGAAATTCTTGGCAACAATGCGTTGATTGATGTCAAAGATGCAGCGATCGGGGCTTCTGAAAAACTTGCATCACTCAGCGAAGGTCTTCTCGCCACCTCTTTGCCACGTGATGCAGCGCTCTCCACCAATGAAAATGTGCCGATCGAGGAACGCAGGGCCGCCAGCTTCAAACTCTCAAGTCGGGTGCTACGTATCGGTGCAATTATCGCTGCGACTGGGGGTGCGATTGCGGCATATCCTTCTTTCATTGAAGGTAGTGGATTGATTTGGCGTGACCCAATCGTTCAGCGCTTGGTTGATGCCATCTTAAATTACCTAGGCATGTAAAGAGTAACGGCTAACCGCTGCACGCGTGTATGTAGTGCATCGAATTTGCATCTGACACTACCTTATACGGCCCCTCAAAGCCCGTAGACCTGCCAAATGCAACGCATCCGCCTCTTGCCCAAGCCAAAGCGGGGCGGTAGTCAGGCAAGATGAGCTATTCTTTGCCCCCCGTGCGCGGCACGTTGACCGAAAACCGGCCTTTGGCGGATCTGACCTGGCTTCGGGTCGGTGGCCCGGCGGATTATCTGTTTCAGCCAGCGGACGAGGCGGATTTGGCGGCGTTTCTGGCGCAGCTTGACCCGTCGGTTCCGGTGTTCCCGATGGGGGTCGGCTCGAACCTGATTGTGCGCGATGGCGGGTTGCGGGCGGTGGTGATCCGGTTGGGGCGCGGGTTCAATGCGATTGCGGTGCAAGGCGCGCAGATCACGGCGGGTGCGGCGGCGCTGGATGCCCATGTTGCGCGCAAAGCCGCCGATGCCGGGCTGAACCTGACCTTTTTGCGCACCATTCCGGGCAGTATCGGCGGGGCGGTGCGGATGAATGCGGGCTGCTATGGCAGCTATGTCGCGGATCATCTTTTGGACATTCGCGCCGTCTTGCGGGATGGCAGCACCGTAACCATCGCCGCTGCCGATCTGGATCTGCGCTACCGTCAATCCAGCTTGCCCGAGGGGGCGGTGATCGTCGCGGCTACATTTAGGGCGGATCAAGGCAACCCATTGGCGCTGCACGCGAAAATGGAAGATCAGCTTGCCAAGCGCGACGCGACGCAGCCAACCAAAGACCGCTCGGCAGGCTCGACCTTTCGCAATCCGGGTGGGTTTTCCTCGACCGGGCGCGCCGATGACAGCCAGGAATTGAAGGCCTGGAAGGTGATTGACGACGCCCAAATGCGCGGCGCGACCCGTGGCGGCGCGCAAATGAGCCCGAAACATTCCAACTTCTTGATCAATATCGGTGGCGCAACTGCCGCGGATCTAGAAGAATTGGGCGAGGAGGTGCGAAAAAGGGTTTTCGATCACAGCGGTTTCACGTTAGAGTGGGAAATCATGCGGGTGGGCGTCAAACTGGACGAACCATCGGCAGATAAACAATAATAGGGGCCGCAAAAGGCCTTAAGGCAGTAGTGATGGTGGGTATGTCGAGCAGGGCAGCCTCCAAAGTCGTAGTTTTGAGAGGGGGGCGTTCCGTCGAGCGGGAAGTCTCTTTGTCATCAGGGCGTGAATGCGCCAATGCGCTTCGGGAGGCAGGATATGAGGTCGTCACCGTTGATGCGGGGGCGGACCTGTCGGTGCGTTTAACAGAATTAAAACCGGATGTGGTGTTCAACGCTTTGCATGGGCGTTGGGGCGAAGATGGCTGTGTTCAGGGTATGCTGGAATGGATGGGCATTCCCTACACCCATTCAGGCGTGCTGGCCTCGGCCCTCGCGATGGACAAACAGCGCAGTAAGGCGGCTTTTAGCGCGGCTGGACTGCCAGTGGTTGCATCGATTTTGGCCGCGAAATCAGAAGTTTCGGCGCGGCATGTGATGCCCGTCCCCTATGTGGTCAAGCCTTATAACGAAGGCTCGTCTGTTGGGGTTTATTTGGTCACCGAAGGGGCCAATGGCCCGCCACAGCTGACAGAAGATATGCCCGATACTGTGATGGTCGAAGCCTTCGTACCGGGTCGCGATCTGACCGTGACCGTGATGGACGACCGCGCGCTTTGCGTCACGGATATTCTGACCGATGGTTGGTACGACTATGATGCCAAATACAAAACCGGCGGCTCGCGCCATATTTGCCCCGCAGTTTTGCCTGATGAGATTACCGATGCCTGCCGCGATTACGCCTTGCGTGCGCATCAGGTTTTGGGCTGTCGTGGCCTTAGCCGTACCGACTTTCGCTGGGACGAGGCGCGCGGACTTGCCGGCCTCATTTTGCTGGAAACCAATACGCAGCCGGGTATGACCCCAACCTCGCTTTCGCCGGAACAGGCGGCGAATGCGGGGCTGTCCTTTTCGGATCTTTGTGCCTGGATGGTGGAGGACGCCTCATGCGATCGCTAAATCCTTTTGCACGCGCAGGATCTGGGCCGCGCCGTGATCCGGCCCCCAGCCGTGTGGCCTACCGGATGCAGCGCCTTTGGCTGACGCCTTTTTTTCGAACCGCCCTGCGCGTCGGCGTGCCGGCCTTTGCGCTGAGCTTCGGCATTGGCCTTTATTTGGCAGACGAGACCCGGCGGGCAGAGCTGGGCTCTAGCTATTCCAATTTGCGCGAAAAGGTGAAGAACCGGCCCGAGTTTTTGGTGACCTTGCTGTCAATCGAGGGCGCTTCGCCCGAACTCGCCGATGCGGTGCGCGCTAAGATGGCGCTGCCGTTGCCGCAAAGTTCTTTGGATCTGGACCTAGAGGCGACCCGCGCCAATATTGCCAAGCTTGATGCCATTGCCGATGTACAGTTGCGTGTGCAGGCTGGTGGGGTGCTGCATGTTTTGGTGCAAGAACGTGTGCCAGCGCTTGTTTGGCGCATGGCAGAGGGCACGATATTGCTGGACGAGACAGGCCACAGCATTGCCGAAATCTCGGCGCGTGCTGACCGTGCCGATTTGCCTTTGATCACGGGGCAGGGGGCCGATGTTGCCGCCGCAGAAGCATTGCAGATCTTGACCTCGGCCGGGCCGCTTTTGCCGCGTCTGCGCGGTTTGGTGCGGATGGGCGAGCGGCGTTGGGACATCGTATTGGACCGCGATCAGCGGATCATGCTGCCGGTGGATCAACCGGTGCGCGCGCTGGAACGGCTCATTGCGCTGGATCAGGCGCAAGAGCTGTTAGAGCGTGATGTTTTGACAGTGGATTTGCGGTTGCAAAACCGACCCTCTTTGCGCCTTGCCCCCTATGCTTTGGTTGAAATGCGCCGTTTGCGCGGCATTATCCCTGCGGAGAACGACCTATGACCGATCTGTATCAAACCCAGCGCGCAATGCGGAATATGCGCCGCGCTGCCATGCAGCGCGGTGTGATTGCGATTTTGGATATCGGCTCTAGCAAGGTGGCGTGTTTGATCCTGCGCTTTGATGGTTTCGAGACGCAACGAGACGTTGACGGCGTGGGGCCGATGGCCGGGCAAGCCTCGTTCCGGGTGATTGGGGCTGCGACAACGCGGTCGCGCGGCGTGCGCTTTGGTGAAATCGCGGTGATGAACGAGACAGAGCGCGCCATTCGCACCGCCGTTCAATCGGCGCAAAAGATGGCGAATGTGCGGGTCGATCACGTGATTGCCAGCTTCTCGGGGGCCGAACCGCGCAGCTATGGGCTGGCAGGCGAGTGGGAACTCCAAGATTCCGTGGTAACCGAGCAGGACGTGGCCCGTGTTTTGGCCGCCTGCGACATGCCCGATATTGGTGTTGGCCGTGAAGTTTTGCACGCCCAACCGGTGAACTTCGCACTGGATCACCGAACCGGTCTGGGCGATCCGCGTGGACAAATCGGTAATCGGCTGGCGTGTGATTTGCACTTGCTGTCGGTCGAGGCCGATGTGGTGCAAAACCTGATTTATTGCATCAAGCGCTGTGATCTGGAACTGGCCGGAATGGCCTCTTCTGCCTATGTCTCGGGCAAATCCAGCTTGGTAGAGGACGAGCAAGAACTGGGATCGGCCTGCATCGATATGGGCGGCGGGTCCACCGGGATCTCCGTCTTTATGAAAAAGCACATGATCTATGCCGATTGCGTGCGCATGGGCGGTGATCATGTAACGTCCGACATCTCCAAAGGTCTGCAAGTGCCGCTGACCACCGCCGAGCGTATCAAAACCAAGTTTGGCGGCGTGCATGCGACGGGTATGGATGACCGCGAGATGATCGAGATCGGTGGCGATAGCGGCGATTGGGAAAAAGACCGCAGACAGGTCAGCCGGACCGAACTGATCGGGATTATGCGCCCCCGGGTCGAAGAAATTCTGGAAGAGGCCCGTGCCCGGCTGGACGTTGCAGGCTTTGAGCATCTGCCCAGCCAACAGATCGTGCTGACCGGTGGGGCCAGTCAAATTCCGGGGCTGGACGGTCTGGCCACGCGCATCTTGGGGCAACGGGTTCGGCTGGGTCGACCCTTGCGGGTGCAGGGGCTGCCACAGGCCGCAACCGGGCCTGCGTTCTCTGCCGCAGTCGGGCTTTGCCTGTTTGCGACCAACCCACAAGATGAGTGGTGGGACTTCGATATTCCCACCGAGCGCTATCCGGCACGCTCGTTTAAAAGGGCAATGAAATGGTTCAGAGACAACTGGTAACCGCAATATCCAGCGTTAGGACCAAGATCGCGCGAAAATACGCGTGAATTCGCCTATATTTTGTGGTGAACCTAAGTTTTTTTCGTGACCTTTCCTTTCGTTAGGCGTAAGATTCAAAAGAATATGGGACAGAATGCGCCCCTGAGAGGCGCGCGGGACAACAAAGAGCAGGCGGATTGGCAATGGCACTTAATCTGATGATGACCTCGGAGCGCGAAGAACTTAAGCCGCGCATCACTGTGTTTGGCGTGGGCGGGGCTGGCGGAAACGCGGTCAACAACATGATCGAGCAAAAACTTGAAGGTGTTGAGTTCGTCGTCGCCAATACTGATGCGCAAGCGCTTCAGCAAAGCTTGGCGTCGGCAACGATCCAGATGGGCCTGAAGGTGACCGAGGGTCTGGGGGCAGGCGCACGGCCTTCCGTTGGCGCCGCTGCAGCCGAAGAAACCATAGAAGAAATCGTTGATCATCTGGCCGGCGCGCATATGTGCTTCATCACTGCCGGTATGGGCGGTGGTACGGGTACAGGCGCTGCACCGATCATCGCGCAAGCCGCCCGTGAATTGGGTGTTTTGACTGTTGGCGTCGTGACCAAGCCTTTCCAGTTCGAAGGCAATAAGCGCATGCGTCAAGCCGAAGAGGGCATCGAGGCGCTGCAAAAAGTTGTCGACACGCTGATCATTATTCCGAACCAGAACCTGTTCCGTCTGGCCAATGAACGCACGACCTTTACCGAAGCTTTCGCAATGGCTGATGATGTTTTGTATCAAGGCGTGAAGGGTGTGACCGATCTGATGGTCCGTCCCGGCCTGATCAACCTCGACTTCGCTGATGTTCGCGCTGTGATGGACGAAATGGGCAAGGCGATGATGGGCACGGGCGAGGCTTCGGGCGATAATCGCGCTGTTGAAGCTGCCGAAAAAGCCATTGCCAACCCGCTGCTGGACGAAATCAGCCTGAACGGTGCCAAGGGCGTTTTGATCAATATCACAGGTGGTTATGACCTGACGTTGTTCGAATTGGACGAAGCTGCAAATATCATCCGTGAAAAGGTTGATCCTGACGCGAATATCATCGTGGGTTCCACGCTGGACACGTCGATGGAAGGTAGATTGCGGGTTTCGGTTGTCGCGACCGGTATTGACGCCAATATCGCCTCGCGTGCCGAGGCGCCAGTTGCGCGCCGCTCGATGGCGGCACCGTTGCCAGCCAGCTTCACAGCCCCGACGCCAGAACCAAAGGCAGAGGCCGCGCGCCCATCGCTATCGGTTTCCTCTGCCACGATGTCTTCGGCACCGGACATGCAGCAACAGCCGGCGCCAAGCCTTTTTGACAAGGTGCAGCAGCCGCAAACACCCGCTGCTTTCCATGAAGAGCAGGAAGAGGTTTTTGCATCGGATGATGTGCCGCCGCCTGCTTACCGGCCACAAGCACCTGCGCCGACCCGCGCTGCGACAACACCTTTGGACAGCGACGCTGCTGGGTTTGTGGCACCTCGCCCACGCGCAACAGGCACCCCTTCGCCAGAGGCTTTGGCACGGTTGCAGGCTGCTGTCAGCAAAGCACCAATGGCCCCAGGCAGCCGCCCGGTTATTCAACAGCCCGGTCCAACCCGTGCTGCCCCGGCCACAGAAGCGCCGCGGCCTCGGTTCGGCATCGGGTCGCTGATCAACCGCATGGCAGGTCATCCCGAGCAACAGCCAGTGGAACGCCCTGCCGCAGCAGCACCTGCGCCGCGTCATCAACCGCCTGTCACCCATTATGATGACGAGCCCGAAATGAGCGCTGACCAAGAGCGGATCGAAATTCCGGCTTTCTTGCGTCGCCAAGCCAATTAAATCCGGTCAACTCTGACCCGAAAAAGGCCTGCATTTGCGGGCCTTTTTTAATTTAAAAACAAGTGGTTAGGGTTCGGTAGGCGAGGCTACGTCTGAATGCTGCAGCATTGTTACAAACAGTCACAAAGAGTGAGTTGTTCCTTGGGTGTCGATTGCGTAGCTAAAATACACCGGATCTCGAAATCTAGCATGACGAAGCTTAAGAGACGGTAAAGACAATGGAACACGCCGTGGGGGCCAAGTTTGCAACATACGCTTAAATCGGAAGTGGTCTTCCACGGGACTGGTTTGCACGGTGGCAAACCCGTACGGATGGTGGTCAAGCCCGCCTCTGCAGATTATGGCATCTGGTTCCGTCGCGTTGATATTCTGGCAGGCGACACGATGATCCCGGCGCGCTGGGATGCCGTTGTCGCATCAAAGCTTTGCACATTGGTCGCCAATCCCTCCGGTCATTCGGTCTCGACCGTCGAGCATGTTATGGCAGCCCTTGCCGGTTGCGGCATTCACAATGCGTTGATCGAGATTGATGGGCCCGAAGTTCCCATTCTGGACGGCTCTGCTGTGCCGTTCGTTGAAGGCTTTCTAAGCCGTGGTTTGCGCGAACAAGCAGCCCCAGTGCGCGCAATTCGCGTTTTGCGGTCAATTGAAGTGCGCGATGGCGATGCTGTGGCCCGCTTTGAGCCTTCGGATATGTTGGAAATTGAATTTCTGATCGACTTTGAAGAAGCCGCGATTGGCCGTCAGCAAAAGGTGCTGAACATGTCCAACGGTGCTTTCGTGCGAGAGCTGTGCGATAGCCGCACGTTTTGCCGTCAAGCCGATGTCGATAGTATGCGTGCCAATGGCTTAGCGCTTGGTGGCAATCTTGAAAATGCGGTGGTGTTTGAAGGTGACCGGGTGCTTTCGCCCGGTGGTCTGCGCCATGCTGACGAACCTGTTCGGCATAAGATGCTGGACGCTTTGGGCGATCTTTATCTGGCGGGCGGGCCGATTTTGGGCCGCTACATTGGCCTGCGTGCCGGTCATGCGCTGACAAACCGCCTGCTGCGGGCGTTATTCGCCCAGCATGGTGCTTGGGATTCGGTCGAGTGTGGTATTCCCACGGGTCGCAAATTGCCAGGTGTCGGCGTTTTGCGTTCTGATATCCCGGTTCATTGCTAAGCGGTGTTAAAACAGCGAATGCCGTTTTGCGCCCCGGATTTATCTGTGCTAGGACAGGTCAAACGGGATCCGCATCGGCGGGCTCTTGCAGGAAATATGGGGTAGACAGAAGATGGCAGGCGTGAAGGCTGGCGCAGGGTTCTTTTGGGCAGCGCTCTTAGTAGTAGGGCTTTCGGGGTGTTCGGGCAGGGGCGGCGGTGCCGATGTTCCATTGGACAGTCTGACTGCTGAAGATATTTTCAAGCGCGGTGAACTTGCGCTTGCGACCGAACGTAAGCCAGAAGAGGCGATTCGCTTTTTCACCGAGGTCGAGCGGCTTTATCCCTATACTGAATGGGCAAAGCGTTCGCTGATTATGCAGGCGTTCAGTCAGCACAAAGCCGAGAATTACGAAGAAGCCCGCGGTGCTGCACAGCGCTATTTGGATCTTTATCCAGCGGACGAAGATGCGGCCTATGCGCAATATCTGCTGGCCTTGTCTTATTACGATCAGATCGACGAAGTGGGTCGCGATCAGGGTTTGACGTTCCAAGCGCTGCAAAACTTGCGCAACGTGATCGAGACTTATCCCGATAGCGAATATGCGCGGTCTGCAATCCTAAAGTTTGATCTGGCTTTCGACCATCTTGCGGCGAAAGAAATGGAAATCGGGCGCTACTACCTCAAAAGAGGTCAATATACCGCTGCGATTAACCGCTTCCGTGTTGTGGTTCAGGACTATCAGGCCACAACCCAAACCGCCGAGGCCTTGCACCGTTTGGTCGAGTCCTATCTTGCGCTTGGCCTGCCGGACGAGGCACAGACCGCTGGGGCCATTTTGGGCCATAACTATCAAGGCAACCCCTTCTACGATGACAGTTTCCGCTTGTTGACAGGCATTGGCCTTTCACCAGAAGCCACGGGCGAAAGCTGGCTGCGGACTGTGTACCGTCAGGTTATTCGGGGTGAATGGTTGTAAGGTGCTGCGGTGCTTGCAGCTGGCGCGGTGTGACCGATGCTAAGAACTCTGGAAATACGCGACCTATTGATCATTGACCGGCTGGACCTTGCGTTTCAACCGGGTTTGAATGTGCTGACCGGGGAAACCGGTGCCGGGAAATCCATTTTGCTGGACGCTTTGGGGTTTGTGCTGGGCTGGCGCGGCAGGGCTGAACTGGTGCGCGCCGGCGCTGCGCAGGGCGAGGTGACAGCGGTTTTCGCCCTGTCGCCCGACCATGCCGCGCGCGCGGTCTTGGCAGAAGCCGGGATTGTGGCCGAAGATGACCTGATCTTGCGGCGGATCAACACGGCTGATGGTCGCAAAACAGCTTGGGTCAACGACCGCCGTGCCAGCGGTGAAGTGTTGCGTGCGCTGTCTGACACGTTGGTCGAACTGCACGGCCAACATGATGATCGCGGATTGCTGAACCCACGCGGCCACCGCCAGATGCTTGATGCTTTTGCAGGCGTCGATCTGTCGGAAATCCGTGCGGCCTGGGGCAAACTGTCCAAAGCCCGCCGCGGCAAGTCCGAAGCCGAAGCCGCCTTAATCGCGGCGCGTACCGAAGAAGACTATCTGCGTCATGCCGTGGCCGAGTTGGACAAGCTTGACCCCGAGCCGGGCGAAGAGGCAACGCTGGATGCGCGCCGCCGGTCCATGCAAGGGGCCGCGCGCATTCGCAGCGATATTTCCCGCGCGCATGCCGCCCTGTCGGGGCAAGGGGCCGAGGCTGCGATGACCGATGCTTTGCGTTGGCTGGAAGGGGCTGCCAGCAAGGCCGAAGGGCGGCTAGAGCCTGCCTTGGCCGCTTTGAGCCGCGCTTTGATCGAACTATCAGATGCGCAAGCGGGCGTCGAAGACTGCCTTTCGGCACTGGATTTCAACCCCACAGATCTAGAGGCGCTGGAGGAACGGCTGTTCGCAATCCGGGCTTTGGCGCGAAAGCACGGGGTATTGGCCGATGATTTGGGTGATTTCGCCACTGAACTGCGCAAACGGCTTGCCGCAATTGATGATGGGGCGGGCAATCTGGCGGCCCTCGACACAGCGCTTTACGAGGCCGAAACGCAGTATCGCCGCCGCGCCTTGACCCTGACCGAACAACGCCGGGCTGCCGGGATCCGTCTTGACAAAGCGATGGCCGCCGAATTGGCGCCGCTGAAGATGGAGCGCGCGGTCTTTACCACACAGATGGAGCCGGTCGAGGAAGGGCCTGAGGGCGCTGATCATTTGGCTTTCAGCGTCGCGACCAATCCCGGCGCACCTGCCGGGCCGCTGAACCGGATCGCCTCTGGTGGCGAGCTGTCCCGGTTTTTGCTGGCGTTGAAAGTGTGCCTGACCGCGAATACGCCCGGCCTGACGATGATCTTTGACGAGATTGATCGCGGTGTTGGCGGGGCGACGGCGGATGCGGTCGGTCGCCGTCTGGCGGCTTTGGCCACGTCCGCGCAGGTCTTGGTCGTGACCCATTCACCGCAAGTGGCGGCTTTTGGTGCGCATCATTGGCGCGTTGAAAAGCGGGTGGTGGCCGAGATGACGACCTCTACCGTGGTGCCGCTGGATGCCGAGGCGCGGATCGAAGAAATAGCGCGCATGCTGGCGGGTGATACCATCACCGAAGCGGCCCGTGAAGCGGCGCGGGCCCTGCTGGGGTAGCGGCTTTGGCACTGGGCTCAGGTGGGGCAGGCTGCAGAAAACGTGGACCTATGCGCCAACGGGGCTAAATTGCAGCGACACGGCCTGCCAGCCCTCGTTGCGTTTGGTCAGCACGGCGATCAACATTGCTGCAACGCGCCCCATATCCTTGCCTTCGGTGTCAATCAGCCCCGATAGCACAAACCTTTGATGCAGCACCGCCGCACCCGGCCCAAGTGCGCGCAGCCGGGTTTTGCCTGTCACCAGACGCGACCGGCTGAAGGTTCCCGCCATCTCTTCGCGCAGCAAAACCTCGATGGCTTTACGGCCTTCGGCCCAGCCCCCGGTCAGGCTTAACATCTCGGCATCTTCAGCCATAAGACCGGCCAGACCAAACGCATCCCGCGCCGTCCAAACGCTTGCAAAGGCCCGTGAGAAATCTTCGGAGGCTTGCGGGATCATTTTTGCCGCACCAGTTTGCCGGGGTTCATCAGATTGGCAGGGTCCAAGGCGCGCTTGATCTGGCCCATCACATCCCAAGCCAATCCGTGCTCGGCTGCCATAAACTCCAACTTGCCCATGCCGACGCCATGTTCGCCGCTGATCGTGCCCCCCATATTCAAGGCACGCTCTGCCATTCGCGCGGAAAGCTGCTTTGCGGCCACCAGTTCACGGGGGTTTTGCGGGTCCACCAGCAATATCGCGTGGAAATTCCCATCCCCCGCATGGCCTAAAATCGGGCCCGGAATTGGGCTTGCCTCAATGTCAGCGCGGGTTTCTTCCACTGCTTCGGCCAAGCGCGAGATCGGCACACAGACGTCCGTGACCACGGCCGTTGCCCCCGGTCGCAAAGCAAGGATGGCGGGATAGGCATTGTAGCGCATCTTCCACAACCGCGCGCGGTCTTCGGTGGCCTGCGCCCATTCAAAACCGGTACTGCCAAACTCGTCCGCGATTTCGCCAAAGCGCTCGGCCTGTTCTTGCACCCCGGCGGGCGAGCCGTGGAACTCGACCAAAAGATGTGGTGCCGGGGGTAAATTATTGCCTGACCAAGCATTGCAGGCCGCGACCGATGCTTGATCCAGAAATTCAATACGCGCCATTGGAATGCCGCTTTGGATCGTTGCAATCACGCATTCGACCGCATTCGCAATCGCAGGGAAGGCACAAACCGCAGCAGAGACAGCCTCGGGTTGCCCCTGTAGGCGCAGCGTCAATTCCGTCACAAGCCCCAGCGTGCCTTCCGAGCCGACAAACAGCGCCGTCAGGTCATAGCCTGCCGAGGATTTTGGCGCAGAGGTGCCGGTGCGGATCACGCGCCCATCGGCCAAAACCACTTCCATCCCCATGACGTTTTCGCGCATCGTGCCATAACGCACCGTTGTTGTGCCCGAAGCACGGGTCGCAGCCATCCCCCCAAGCGAGGCATTTGCCCCCGGATCAACCGGGAAAAACAACCCCGTCGTCCGCAACTCCTCATTAAGTTTTTCACGGCTGATACCGGGTTGAACGACGCAAAGCATATCCTCGGGGTAGATCGCCAAGATCGCATCCATCTGGCTGAAATCGACCGTGACCCCGCCGCGGATCGCCAGCGCATGCCCTTCAAGCGAGGTACCAGCGCCCCAGCCAATCATCGGCACACCGTTTTTGGCGCAAATCCGGGCGATCCGCGCCACCTCTTCGGTGTTATGCGGATAGGCCACTGCATCGGGAAGGCCTGCGTTAACATGCGTTTCCGATTTGCCGTGCTGCTCTAATACCGCGCGGTTACAACTTAGGCGGTCACCCAAAAGATGGCCAAGGTTTTCGAGGGTTTGGGCGAGTGGCATGAAGGCTCCAGCAACATTTTGCATAGCCTAGATCATGGGCGCGTGCAGGGAAAGGACTTAGGGCGTTAAGGCGGCCAAGGCAGGCGCAAGATCGCCATATCCGGTGAAGCGGCGTTCATATTCCAAACCCAGACGGGCAGCACAATCGCGTGCTTTTGCGTCCAGTGCAGGGTCATTGGTCTGTGCTTGATAAATCAGCTTGGTGTAATTGCCGAAATACATATCCCGCAGCTCGGGATGGCGATCAAGGCCCATCGGTTTCCACACGAAAGCGTCGAATTGCCGGGTGAGGAAATCGGTCAGATAAAACGCGGTGAATTCGACGTCAGCCTTGGCTGCGAATGCCTCGTTTCCTTCAAAAAACGAATAACAATGCGGCCCTGATACCATTTCAACGCCAAGTTCCTTGCACTTTTCGAACAATTGCCCGCCGGTTCCACAATCGGCATAAACCACAAAGATACGCTCATATGCGGCGCGGTGGGCTAGCACGGCTTTCTCTACGGCGACGGTAATTCGGTCAGGCCAAAGATGCAGATTGGCGGGCAGGCATTGCAGGTCAAGATGGTCCCATTGGTTGAGCCGCTTCAGGGCCAAAATCTCGTGCGCCAAGGCACCGCAAGCGATCAGTAACACGCGGCCGGCCCCTGTTTCAGTGAAGCCTTGTTCGGTTAACACGTTATCGTCAGGGGCCTGTGTCATTTGCGGTCGATCCACAATCGGGCTGCCAGTGCTGCCGCTGCAAAGCCGACGCCCAAAAGCGCCATGGGAAGCCCAAAGACTTGCGCCGCCAAGACCGTCGCCGCGCCGGCCACGATGACGATTAACAACAACCAGACAAGGACCCGGGCGGGCATAAGGCACCTTTTGCAATGAGAACCACTGCTGCGAAGCTAGGCCCAAGATGCAGGCTTGCCAAGATGCGAACACGTCAGGTTGATCGGGAAACACGTCACTACACTCTGGTTGTCGCCTGCGTTTTGCGCTTTACCTGCGTTGACGACATGTTCCGCAGCGCCGTAAGCGCCATGACGATGACAGGAGTGAATGAGATGACCGATACAAACACTTACGAGCCACCAAAGG
>JBLIGH010000035.1:0-13913 GCA_047636855.1 Pseudorhodobacter sp. | reverse complement strand
TTGCTGGGCGAACCGGGTCTGAAGGGCGATCCCTTGACCCATCCACGCCTGATGATCCGGGCAAGGGCGGAATTTGTGACACGTGAAAGTGCGTTCCACGGCACGTTGCGGACCGAATGGTTGCGAGATCACCCCAAGTCCAAGCTGTATATTGATTTTACGGATTTTGCCTTTGTTCTACTTCACCCGGTTTCGGCGCTTTTGAACGGGGGCTTTGGCAAAGCATTTCGGCTTACGCCACAGGATTTCTGACATCGTGAATGGGGCGGGCACCCTGGCCCACCCCATGGTCGCGTTTTAGTTCGGGTTGTCGCAGCGCATGGTCACATGCACCGTACCTTTCAACGCCGAAGGCCAGCGCAGATTGACCTCGTTTCGATTGGCCCCGGTTTCCGTTTCGACATATGGCATCGCATAGTTTTTGACGTTTGACACCGTCGTAATCGGCCCTTCTGCCACCAGCGATTGCACATTGCGTGCGCGCGCGCCGAAGGGCAAAAACCCAGCCGACGAAACAGCCCAAGTATCGGCCTCGGTGCTTTGATCATGTTGGATCATCACGGGGCTTTGGGTGATCTGGTTAACGCCGTTATAGGCATTATTCTCGAAGGCAATATTGCGAAACCGCCCGAAGTCCAGCGTCGCATAGGTCGTATCAATCCCCTCGACACGGTCAATATTGGTGTTGATGGTGCGAAACACATTATCGCTCATCGTGAAGCCATTGATGAAATGATCCGGCCCATAAGGCGTGACCACAAACCATTTAAACGACGCGGCAATATCATTGGCGGTAAAGATATTTCCTGTCACAGTCAGCCCGCCAAACGAAAACTCGTTTTGAAAGCTTGGGTCAGCGTCATGTTCATTGCCCCATTCGATGAAGCAATTGTCGATATAGTTGCCGACAATGAGCGTTTTGATATTGGCCGAGGTAAACACAATCCCCGCCCGACGCACGCCCGCAGGTTGGTCATCACCCTGAAAGAAATGGTTGCCCGTAATGACATTGCCCGACCCGGCCAAGATTGCGAAGTGCGCAAAGCGGACGATGCGGTTGTTGCGCAATTTGGCGTCGTTGGCATTGACGTTTAGCGCGATTGTGGTGCGGTCTTGGGCATTCAAAGGCTGCTCGTTCGACAAGAACTGACAGCGGTCCACCATTATGCCCTGACATCCCGTCCCAATCGAGGTGATGCCCCGGTCTTTGGGTTTGTTGAAAACACAATCGTCAAAGCGAAAGATCGACCCCGCAGATGGCAGCGAAACAGCACTGGCGCGGCCGTTGCATTGAAACTCCATATCCTGAATTTCAAACCGGCCCAGATTGCCGAAATTGCTGAAATCAAGCAGGTATTTGTAACGCGTAAAGGTAAATGTACGTGTTCCAGATGCCCCCCAAAGCGGGCGGGAAAGGGTGATTGTGCCCGCACCGACATCCTTTGAATTGGCATAGATCTCGCGGCCAACCCCGGTGCCGCTAACCCGCGATCCAACAGGAATATTTGCGACATTGACCACGTTTGTCAGACGGTTGACATCGCTGCTTGGTGTGTAGGTCGCAATCGAGGTGAAAACCTCGTCATCCCAGTTCGAAGAGCTTGCCGCATCAATCTGGCCATGCGACAGAACACGGCGTTGAACCAGCGTGTCCAGCCCCGCAAGGGCCGAGACATCGATAGGCCGTGACAGCGAAATCCTGCGCCCCCCCATGTCGAATTCCGTGTGATCGGTGAAATAGAACAAAACCTGCAGCGCGCGGCGAAACCCTTCTTCTTCAGAACCGAAGGCGGCTTGATAGGTGTTCATGTCATAGTTGCGGGTGCAAGACAGACGGTATTCCTCGGGCATCACAACCGTACCTTCAAACCGGACGGGCGACGAGAATGTGACATGTGTGTCGAGGAAATAAGTTCCTTCTGGAACCAATATCGTCCGGCCATTCGTCGCAGCGTCGGCTGCGGCAAAGGCGGCGCTGTCATCCGTCACACCGTCGCCAATCGCGCCGTAATCACGCACATCCACCCAATCCAACAGCTCGCGCAGGAAAAACGACGTGACATCCTCGATCGTGATATCGTCGATCCGCACAACACCGCCGTTAGAGCCAGTTAGATCCAGCCCAAAATGGCCGTAGACAGGCGCAAGACCCCATGCCAGATCAACCCCTTGCCGATTGCTTGTCGCAATGATCGCGGTCACCGTCACGACTTCACCGTAGCTTGTCAGCGCAACCGATGGCCCGGTTTGCGGCGCTGAACTGACATTGGTTTGCGAAATCGACCCGGCCCAAGCGGCAATCCGAACCGAAGGCAAGTTGCCGGAAATGGCCTTGACCCGTGCTGTCACCTGCAAATACAGGCCCGGTTGCATCGGTGTCTGTGCATAAGACCGTAGCTTTTGGACACTGGACGTCTTTTGCAGCTCAAGACAGCCGCCAAAATCCTGATCCGCTGGGACAAAAGCCGCGTCTGGCTGCCCATTATAGCTTGCGGATCCGGGTGTGCCATCGCCACGCGACCACAGATTAAGCCCGGCCGAGAACGCGGGTGGCATCAGCACCAGCCCATCAGTAATCGCTTTGTTCATCGAATATTACCCTCGCCTTTTTGCGCTTTTCGCAGGGCCGCGAACACCAAAAAGGGGTCGCCGCCGAGACAGGGGTCAGAATTACCAACAGAGGGTTAAGGCGGGCTGAGACCACCGTGCGCAGCCCCCGGGGGCGAGGCGGCCCCATGCGGCGTTAGTTTTGAGCGGTTATCAGCGCCAATATCCGCGCCGCCGCCGCATCCGGCGTCTCCAGCCCTTGTGCGGCACTCTGGCCCGCATCGGCCATTGCTGTGCGAACCTCGGGC
This sequence comes from Pseudorhodobacter sp., assembly GCA_047636855.1. Lineage (GTDB taxonomy): Bacteria > Pseudomonadota > Alphaproteobacteria > Rhodobacterales > Rhodobacteraceae > Pseudorhodobacter. Next base: position 11,058 of record JBLIGH010000035.1, on the reverse strand, counting down.
CGGGCGGTCAATGCGGCCAACAGGCCATGCCGCACCTCTTCTTCAAACCAATGCCGCGCTTGGCCCGCACGGCGCGCCGACCAATGCCCGTTCTCGCGCCGCCAATCCGACAAAGCCTGCATCTCGGCCCAGGCCGCCGCCAACCCGGTATCTTGCAGCGCCGAGACCATCATCGCCTTGGGAAACCCCTGCGGGTCTTGTGGCCTGCGACGCAACAGACGCAACGCACCGGCATAATCAGCGCAGGTGCGCATCGCCGCCGGTTTCAACTCGCCATCCGCCTTGTTGACCAAGATGATATCCGCCATCTCCATGATGCCGCGCTTGACGCCTTGCAACTCGTCGCCCCCCGCAGGTGCCAGCAGCAAAATGAACAGGTCGCACAGCTCTGCTACCACGGTTTCGGATTGGCCAACCCCGACCGTCTCGATCAGCACAATGTCAAAACCCGCAGCTTCACACAGCGCTACGGCCTCGCGGGTGCGCCGTGCGACGCCGCCCAGATGGGTCTGGCTTGGCGAAGGGCGGATAAAGGCCATAGGTTCGCGGCTTAACCGGTCCATCCGGGTTTTATCGCCCAAAATCGACCCGCCAGACCGCGCCGAGGATGGGTCCACCGCCAGCACAGCCACGCGCAGGCCCGCCGCCACCAGCATCAAGCCGAAGGTTTCGATAAAGGTCGACTTGCCAACGCCCGGCGTGCCGGAAAGCCCGATCCGCAAAGCCTGACGCCCCAGCCCGCGCAACGCATCGGCCAGTTGCAGTGCCTGCGCGCGATGGTCCGCCCGCGCCGATTCGACCAAGGTGATGGCCCGCGCCAGCGCCCGCCGATCACCGGCCGCAACCAATCTTGCAATCTCTGAAACGTCCATTGATCAGGCTCCGGCAAGGTTTCGCTTAATTTGAGCGCAGAGGGCCATCGCAGATTTTTCCCCCTCGCTTAGGGGTTTTTTGCACGTCCACTACCCTATATGCCAGTGGTTGCGGGCTGTTTGCGCGCGCAATTTGTGAGGTTAAGCATGAAAATCGCCCGAAACCCAGCCCGCAGCCTTGCTGTTTTGGCTCTTCTTGTGTCCTTGGCAACGCCTGCATTGCCTGAAACCGCCGAAGTGACGGATATAGCAACCTTTGATGTGATCCTGCGTGGCCTGACGGCAGCGACCCTTACCTTTTCAGGTATTCAGAAGGACGGAAACTACGCCGTTGACGGCGTGTTGAAAAGCGCAGGCCTTTTGTCTTTCGTGCGTAAAGTACATTACGGTGCCAAAGCACGTGGCGCCGTACAGGGGCAAAAATACACCCCCACCAGCTATGCTGAAAGCACCAATACCGGCAAGCGCCAGTCGCAAAGCGAGATCACGTACCGGCGCGGCGTGCCAAGTGCGATCAAATACGAACCCGCCCGCGATCCACGCCCCGATGCGGTAGACCCCGCCACAATGGGTGGCTCCGTGGACCCACTGACGTCACTTTACGCGACATTGCGCGACGTCGACCCCGGCGAAGAATGCAAAACCAACGTCAAAATGTTTGACGGTCGCCGTGCCACTCAGCTGCAACTCTCCAAACCCAGCAAGGCAGGTAATCAGGTAACCTGTGTGGGCGAATATCGCCGCCTCAAGGGCTTTTCCGCAAAGGACATGGCCGAAAAATCGCGCTTCCCCTTCACGCTTACCTATTCCCCGACCAACGATGGTCGGATGCGGGTGACGGAAATAGCGCTTGATACGATCTATGGCAAAGCAAGGATGAAACGCCGATAAGGGGAGCGTGAAGAACAACCGCACCATACCCGAACTGCCGATAGCCGAGGCCCTGCCCCGCTTGCTGGAGGCGTTGCAAGCGCGGGGCATGGCCGTGCTGCAAGCCCCGCCCGGTGCCGGTAAAACCACACTTGTCCCGCTGGCCATGCTACAAGCCCGGCTTTGTACCGGCCGCATTTTGATGTTGGAACCGCGCCGGCTTGCGGCCCGCAGTAGCGCCGAACGTATGGCCGAAACTTTGGGCGAACCCGTAGGCCAAACCGTCGGCTACCGGGTGCGCGGCGAGGCAAAGATCAGCGCTGCCACCCGGATCGAGGTCGTCACCGAAGGCATCCTGACCCGGATGATCCAATCTGACCCCAGCCTTGATGGCATCGGCGCGTTGATCTTTGACGAATTTCACGAACGCTCGTTGAACGCCGATCTGGGCCTTGCTTTGGCGCTAGAGCTGCGCGCCGCCCTGCGTGATGACCTGATCTTGTTGGTCATGTCAGCGACGCTAGAGGCCGCGCCTGTCGCTGCTTTGATGGGGGACGCGCCGCTGATCACCTCGCAAGGTCGGGCATTCCCGGTGGAAACCCGCTGGCTGGCACACCCGCTTGCCGCCCGAGCCCGTCTGGAAACCGAAACCGCCGCACTGATCTTGCAAGCATTGCAAGAATGCCCCGAAGGGGGCCTGCTCGCCTTCCTGCCCGGCGAAGGAGAGATCCGCCGCACCGAGGCCGCGCTGAAAAACCGCCTGCCACAGGGGTGCACGATCCGGCCACTTTACGGCGCGATGAGCTTTGCCGATCAGCGCGCCGCCCTCGCGCCGCAGCTACAAGGTCGCAAGATTGTGCTGGCGACAGCCATCGCCGAAACCTCGCTGACCCTGCCCGATATCCGCATCGTGGTGGATGCAGGCCGCGCACGGCGCGCGCGGTTTGACCCCAATTCCGGCATGTCGCGACTGGTCACCGAACGCGTGACCAAGGCCGAGGCGGAACAGCGCCGGGGCCGCGCGGGTCGGGTCGCGGAAGGCAGCTGCTACAGGCTTTGGACGCGCGGTGAAGAAGGCGGCTTGGCCGCCTTTCCCCCGGCAGAAATTGAAGCCGCCGACCTGACCCCGCTGGCGTTGGAACTGGCGCTTTGGGGCTCGGGCGAGGGTCTGTCCTTTCTGACCCCACCCAATCCCGGCGTCATGGCCGAAGCCCAAGCCCTGCTCGGCACGCTTGGCGCTTTGCACCTGGGCCGCATCACCGATCACGGGCGCGCCCTGACCGCCCTGCCGCTGCACCCCCGCCTTGGGCATATGTTGCTGCGCGCCGGTTCTGGCCCCGATGCCGCGATGCTTGCGGCCCTTTTGGCCGAGCGCGACCCGCTGCGCGGCGCGCCGCCCGACCTTGCTTTGCGCCTTGCAGCCATCGCCAATCCAGCGCGGTTTGAGGCAAACCACCCCTATACAGTTGATCGCGGCACCGTGGACCGCATCCGAACCGAGACCAAACGCCTGACGCGCAGCCAACGCCCAAGCCCGTTTTCGTCCGCTCAGCTTGCAGCGCTTGCCTACCCCGACCGCATCGGTTTGCGCCGCAGGGGGGATGCGCCGCGCTACATCCTGTCAGGTGGCAAAGGCGCTGTGATGGACGAGGGCACGCCATTGGCCGGCCAGCGCCTAATCGTTGCCACAGATCTGGACGGTGACGCGCGCGAGGCCCGCATTCGCCAAGCAGCCCCGCTGTCAGAGGCCGAATTGCGCGCGCTGTTTGCCCCCGATATTCAATGGCAAGACCGTTGCGAATACGCCCGCCGTGAAGGTCGCGTGATCGCGCGGCGGCAAGAATGCTTAGGCGCGCTGGTGCTGGATGAAAGGCCTTGGCCCGATGCCCCACCCGAGGCTTTGTCGCGCGCCGCCGTAGACGGCTTACGGCAACTTGGCCTGCCTTGGACCCCAGCCGCCGCCCGCCTGCGCGCCCGCGTAGAGCTGTGCCGAAGCGGTGGCGCAGAGCTGCCGGATTTCACCGATGCCGCCTTGCTAGAACGTGCCGAAGACTGGCTGCTGCCTTATCTGAACGGGTTGAAAACCGATGCGCAACTGCGGGCGCTGGATCTAACGGACGCTTTGCGCGCGCTTTTAGGCTGGGACGCGACGCAGCTTTTGGATCGGCTGACGCCGTCGCATTTCGAAACCCCGCTTGGCCGCCGAATTCCCATCGATTACGCGGGCGAGGCCCCCAGTATCGAGTTGCGCCTGCAAGAGCTGTTCGGCACCACCACGCACCCTTGCGTCGGCCCCAAGCAACAACCCCTGCGCATAACCTTGCTGTCACCGGGTCAAAAGCCAGTGCAGGTCACGATGGATTTGCCGGGGTTTTGGACCAATAGCTATGCCGATGTGCGCAAAGACATGCGCGGCCGCTATCCGCGCCACCCTTGGCCCGAAGACCCAAGAGAGGCCGATCCGACCTTGCGCGCCAAACCCCGCGGCACCTAAAGCGCGCCATTACGCCGCCATTGCACCATATTGACGGCTGCAAACTGGCCGCATAGTCCGCATTCTGGCCAGACGCCGCCCCACAAGGACATGCGCTTCGTGGCAGCGCAAAATACGGCGTATTGCAGGTTCAATCGAACGCGTATTCATTTCATAATCCAGCATCACGCTTTTAAGCGAGGTCACTGCGCGGCGCGGCAATGCCTCAAAGACTTGCGGGCCGGGATAAAGTGTTTCCGCCGCAAGACCTTCAGCGATAACCAGTTGGTGGCGATGCAGCAAAATATGGTGATAGCTGATTTTACCAACCCCAACGGCACGGTATACACCGGGTAGGTCCAGCAGATATTTAGCCGCGACCAAAACTTCAGCCTCTCCAAACAGCAGTTCGCAATCAGCCCCGCAAAGCAACACCATGTGTTGACCCGATACCCAAAGGTCGCGGTCATTGCCCAAAGTGTTCGCAGGAATACAAATCGGCAACGCTTCTTGCTGTGCGACAACGGATCCGCCACCGACCCAAAGCAAGGGCTGCGGGCCATCATCTACGGTTTCAACCAAATCCCCGGGGCGCAACGTTTCGACCAAACGAGGGCCATTCGGCGTTTCGATCAAGGTTCCAGCGACAAAGCAGACAGGATTGCCATCCAGGAAACGGGTCGACCAGACACCATCGGGGTCGTTTGCGTCCAAATCGGCATCTGGAAAAAGTGCCAAGGCCGCTGGATCGCCGGAACCCGGAATAACATAGTCATTCGATCCGCCATCCGTCAGCCCGGTTTGGGCGACACCGGTAAACCCATTGGTCCATTCGATCTGCTCGTAGATGAAATCAACCTCAAAATTGCCGCTTCCCGTGCTCTCTAACACCAGCTGGAACGTATTTGTGCCGGGGGAGTTGTTGTAAGGCTCTACCCCCAACCAAGTGATCGTCACCCGGCCGGTTGCTGGATCAAGATCCCAATAGATATTATTCGTCCCGGTCGCTGATCCGGTGCGGATATCAACATCTGACCAAAAAACCGCAATCGCCGGGAATGTAATGTTGGAGATATCCGAGGGGGTATAAGAGGTAACAGCGCTGTCAAAAGTGATCAAGCCGTTGGTATTGATGTAGATACTGGTATAGTTTGTGCCAAAATAGTCGATGCCCGAGGGGCCGAAAACCGACGTGATATCCACCCTGATGGCCCCGTCATCATAGTTCCCAGTTGTGAGTGGTGAACCGCGAAAGCTATTCTCTCCCAGATCCTGAGCGCCGCCCAATCCCGTATTGATAGTAGCCATTCTGACCTCACACCCAAATTACTTTTGCAATTTTAGGTATGGCGAACATCTATGGCCGATTTGCGCGGGAATGAGGGCGATTGAAAGATGATTGTTCTCACATCAGCCACAATTGAGCCCTTTTTTGAAACAATGCCCGCCAAGTACGGTAATTGTTTCCAGATCAGTCATCCAATTGGGTCAAAGCAATCCGATTGTCGCCAAATCTGCACCTATGGACCTGCCGTGATCCACCCGATAAAGCGCCGTTAATTGGCGCTGACGCAGGCCGGAAGACCAAACACCTTTGCAAAACCCATGGGACCAGCATGAGGTCACGCCTGTTGGACAAAAAGGTGATCGCGGGGGGGCTTATACGCCCCCCGGCCAATTCGGGTGCCCTTAGGAACCAGTCTCAAGACACCAGCGCATCACGGCTTTTTGCGCATGTAGCCGGTTCTCTGCCTCGTCGAAAATGACGGAATGCGGGCCATCCATCACAGCACTTGACACCTCGTCATTACGGTGGGCCGGCAAGCAATGCATGAACAAAGCATCTGGTTTGGCATGAGCCATCAATGCTTCGTTTACCTGATAGGGGCGCAATTGGTTGTGACGACGCTCTTTAGCGCTTTCGGGGTCGTGCATTGAGACCCATGTATCGGTGACCACCAGATCGGCACCTTGTATCGCTGCAATCGGATCCCGCTCTATCGCGACTCGTACGCCCTTTTCACGGGCAAACCCAAACCACTCTGCCTCTGGGTCAAGCGTTTGCGGACCCGTAAAGGTGAAATCAAAGCCGAACTGGCCCGCAGCGTGCAAGAAAGAGGCGGCAACATTATTGCCATCCCCGCACCAAACCACTTTTTTGCCTGCGATCGGGCCGCGATGCTGCTCGTATGTCATAACATCCGCCATGATCTGGCAAGGATGCGTGCGATTGGTCAGCCCGTTGATCACCGGCACATCGGAATATTCTGCCATTTCCAACAATGTCGCTTCTTCAAAGGTGCGGATCATGATCAAATCGACATAGCGGCTTAGGACGCGGGCTGTGTCAGCGATGGTTTCACCGTGCCCCAGCTGCATCTCTTTGCCCGAAAGCACCATGGTTTGCCCGCCCATCTGGCGCACGCCCACGTCAAAAGACACGCGTGTCCGGGTCGAAGGTTTTTCAAAGATTAACGCCACCATGCGCCCCGCCAAAGGCAGGTCATCGTCCGGCGTTCCCTTGGGGCGATCTTTGCGCGCAGCCTTCATGGCATGGGCATCATCCATCATTTTGCGCAATTCGGCAGCAGGTGTCGTGTGGATATCTAGAAAATGTTTCATAAGATTAGGCTTTCTGGTGGATGCCGGGGGGCCAGCCCCCCGGACCCCCCGGGATATTTTTAAACAGATGAATGAGGAAGGCAGGCCATTCTCATCCGGTCAGGCTGCTGCTGAAGACACGGTGCTGGCGGCCCGGTCCAGACGCGACAATGCTTCGGCGAGGTCTTCGTCGGGGATGTTCAATGCCGGCAGCAATCGGATCACGTTATCCGCAGCAGGCACCACCATCAGGTTTTGCGCATAGGCGGCTTTGACCACATCCGTATTGGCGGCTTTGCATTTCAGACCAAGGATCAGCCCCATGCCGCGCACCGCCTCGAACACCGTGGGATGGGTTGCGACCAGACCTTCAAGGCCTTGGCGAAACAGCGCGGATTTGCGATTTACCTCGGCGAGAAAGGCCGGATCTGCGACCGTTTCCATCACAGCTATACCAACGGCGCAGCCCAAAGGGTTGCCGCCATAGGTAGAGCCATGCGTACCGGCAACCATGCCCGAGGCCGCGTTCTCGGTCGCGAGGACTGCACCAAGGGGGAAGCCCCCGCCAATGCCCTTGGCAACCATCATAATATCCGGCGTCACCCCGGCCCATTCATGAGCAAAGAGCTTGCCGGTCCGGCCAACGCCGCATTGCACCTCATCTAGGATCATCAATGCGCCAACCTCGTCACAAAGGTCGCGCAGACCTTTCAAACAGGCATCAGGCAACGCCCGAATGCCGCCCTCGCCTTGCACAGGTTCGATCATGACCGCTGCGGTCTTATCGGTGATTGCCGCCCGCAGCGCGTCATGGTCGCCAAAGGGCAGCGTTTTGAAGCCGGGCATCAAGGGACCAAAGCCCTTTGTCATCTTCTCGGACCCTGATGCCGCGATTGCACCGGTCGAGCGCCCATGAAATGCACCTTCAAAGGTCAAAATCTCAATCCGCTCTGGCTGGCCTTTGTCATACCAGTATTTCCGAGCCATTTTTATCGCCAGTTCGGCCGCTTCCGTCCCAGAATTGGTGAAAAACACGGTGTCGGCAAAGGTCTGTTCCACCAATAAATCCGCCAGTTTTTGCTGCTGCGGGATTTGATACAGGTTGGAGACATGCCAAAGCTGCCCAGCCTGCGCGGTCAGCGCGGCAACCAAAACCGGGTTGGCATGGCCCAGCACATTCACCGCGATCCCAGCACCCAGATCCAGATATCGCTGGCCATCGATTGTGGTGAGCCAAGACCCCTCGCCTTTTTCAAAGGCAAGCGGCGCACGGTTATAGGTCGGCAGGACGGAAGAAATCATCTGAGAGGTCCTTTATCGGATGATATAGCCGTGCCAAAGGCTAGCGGCCAAGTCAACGTGAGATAAGTGTATTTGGGGTTTTGCCCGAATTTCTCAGGCATGATCGACCGAAAACGCTTAGGCGCGTCGGCGTCGGGGCAGGTGGAAAAGGCGGGCCTTGATGATCATACTTAAAAAGGTAAAGTGGTCTTTAGCCAAAGTAAAGCGCATTTCGCCGCGTTAAACTGCAGGCAGTCCCTTGAACTTAACCACACATACTTGTACATACGCATGTCCCGGCTAGAATAGGGGCGATCAAGGGCCAATGCCGGGCGCCCAAGTGCCCGCCCCAAGACCGGAGTCACGGATGTCCTGGACAGATGAGCGCGTTGAGACGCTTAAGAAGATGTGGGCTGAGGGCCAAAGCGCCAGTCAGATCGCTAAGGAATTAGGCGGCGTGACACGCAATGCCGTTATTGGCAAAGTGCATCGGTTGGGTCTTTCCAATCGGGTTACGGGTGCTAGCAAGGAAGACGAGGAGCATGACACACCTGTGGCAGCCCCCGTCGTAAAGGTCGATGCCCCCGCACCACGTGCGCCGGTTGAACCCGTCCGCGCCGCCGAGCCACGCCCGATCCCGGTTGAAAAGCCGCCGCTATCGGTGGCCGCTCAGGTCGCAAGCAATGTGACGCCTTTGCCGCTGCGCAAGGCGATCGTACCCGCTGGGCAACCTTTGCCGCCGCAACCTTCGGCGAATGAAATCAGCCCCGAGGCCTTGGCTTCGGTACGCGAAGTGGAAAAAACCGCCAAAAGAATCTCGTTGATGGAATTGACCGAGCGGACCTGCAAATGGCCAATCGGTGATCCGGCAACCGAAGAGTTCTGGTTTTGCGGCCTGCCCTCGACCGCTGGCAAGCCTTATTGCGAGGCGCATGTCGGCGTGGCGTTCCAGCCAATGTCAGCGCGCCGAGACCGTCGCCGCTAAGGCTTCGTGCTTACACTGAATTGGCCGCCTTCGGGCGGCTTTTTCAGGGCTCGAGCAGATTCAGGATTTCATCTGCAAGGGCTGCAACTTCAGCCTTTGCCCGGGATTTCCCAGATTCCGAAACACCAAGGCCCAGCCCCAAAGTTTCGGCATAAGCGACACGCTGGCCAAGATGATTGATCGCAACAGTGGCCGAAAGCGCGCCCGCGGCGGTTGCGACCTCATCGGCAAGCCGCGAGCCGGAAGTGACGCGGTTGAGCACAATCACGCATTGCTTTCCGACCCTCAAGGACAGGTCCAACACACCTTCAGTGGCCCAAAGATCGACGTGAGACGACCCGACAGGAACTATAATCAGGTCAGCTTCCCTGAGCGCAGGCTTGAGGTCGCTATCGACTTTGGGCGGGGTGTCTACGATGACGATGTCGTTGTCTCGCTTCAGCTTTTCGCATTCATACCCAACACCCCAAGCCGAAGCGGTGGCAAATTCAACGCGGGCATCGCCCAGACGTTCGCGCCGGGTCATAAACCAACGACCAAGAGAGCCTTGCGGGTCGGTGTCCAGCAAGGCAACCCGTTTGTTTTTCTGCAAGAAAGCGACAGCCAGATTGACGGCAAGCGTGGTCTTGCCTGCGCCGCCTTTTTGCTGGGCGATGGTGATGACATGGGCCAAGTGATTCCCCTTTTTCTGCATCGCAGCATATCAGGAAATCTCCAGTAGGATATAAGGAAGATCACCGCGACACGAGACGCGTCCGCGCATTTCCCCACTATCCCCTTGCAGGGACTTTTCCAAAAGGGTGCAACCCGTGACCTCAGGAATCAATTGGATCATCGTGGCCCGAATGGCCTGATGCTCGCCCCGGCTGGCCCAGCCGAGGCGGATGATTTCAACCTGATTGCCCTTGCGAAAGATCGTATAGCTCCGCCCGTCGCGGGTCACATCGATCCGATCCGCCCCAAACATTTTCGGGGTCGGCTGCGCACCACATGCTGCGAGGACGAGAAAGAGGATCAAGGGTCTCATACCCGCCAAACTGGTCGGATCACGATTAATTTGGGGTTAATTTGAGCGGGTCAATCGCCGAAAATCTGCATCTGCCTTGCGTCTGCCATCTGTACAGACAGCGTACAGACGTTTGATGGCGGGGTGAGGCGGACGGCATGAGGCCGAAGCGCGGGGTAAAAATGAACAGAGCTCGGGGTCAACCCCGACCTGCCGTTCAAAACACACCCCACGCTTGCCGTCAGATCAAGATTTCAAGCAGTTCCGCCACGCCAACTAGCCCGACCAGAACCGAGGAAGCCATCTTCAGCCCCGGTAAGTTGCGGGCATTGGTCGCCTTGCCAAAGGCCGTCGCGGACATGTCGTCATCCATATCACTGCGCAGCGCGATCATATCGTCCAGTGCCGAGGCCCCGGCCAGAACGCCATAGGCAGTATTTGCGATGACCAGCATCAAAAGACCGGAGGAATAAGTCCCCGGCCCAAGATGGATAACCGCCGCAATGGCGGCAAAGACAAACATGGTGGTGCGCATGATGTCGTAATAACCCGACGTCCGCGCCAGCGAGATTTTCGTGCGTTGTTCTGGTGTCATTGTTCCCTCTTCCCATTGATCCCGGTTCGCCCGGGTGAGCGGAGTGTAGCATGGATTTTGGGATTGAGGGATTGGTGGGGCGCGTGAGCGATGGTTGACGGGTTGGATGGAGCCTCGAAGCGCATCCTACGGGGTTATACGTTGGAACAGAGGGGAGCGCCCGAACCGAGGGGTGGGCGAGAAGCGCCCGCGTCGTACTGAAGGCACGCTTTCAGCGTGACGGGGGCGGTTTGGGAGCTGCACATTCGTAGATATGGCAAAGGGGCGGGTCAAGCAGAGCCTAAAAACGCTTCGATGCTAGACAGTTTCAACCCATTCACTCCAAGTTTTTCTTTTACAGAAAACGCATCTTTTTTTATCTGTTCAATCTCTTCT
>JBLIGH010000034.1:0-14034 GCA_047636855.1 Pseudorhodobacter sp. | reverse complement strand
GGCCGGGTTACCATGCCCGCCACCGCCGGGCGTTTCCATTCGCACGATATCACCGGGGCGCAAAGCATGACCGACTGTTTTGGCTGCTAAAGGGGTTGTCACGCCGTCGCGCGTCACGCTAAGGCTGCCGCCGCGGCCGGGCTGGCCGCCCTCCAACCCGTAAGGCAGGCTATCAAAAGCATCAAAGGCCGAGTTCAACAAACCGCTTTCGGCCAAAAACTCCCATTCACGCACGATCCCAAGGCCGCCACGCATACGGCCTGCACCACCTGAACCCGGCACAAGGCCGTAGCGGGTGAAACGCAGGGGAAACAGCGCCTCGATCATCTCGATCGGCGTATTTTGACCATTGTGAAACCCAGCAGCAAGACCATTTGGCCCGTCGCGTTCGGGGTGCCCACCCCAGCCGCCCAATTCAGAGTCGAAATAGACCTGACGGCGACCGTCGGCGCGGCGGATATTGACCGCATGATTGAACGTGGTGCCGTAGTAGCTGGCTGGAATACGCTCGGGCAGGACTTGGGCAAAGGCGCGCAGCACGGCAGTGGCGATCTTATGCCCCGGCAACATTCGCATCGACACGGGCGCGGGGAAGGCAGCGTTGACCAGCGACCCTTCTGGCGCCGTTACGGTGATTGGGCGGTAACACCCCGCGTTGACGGTTCCCGTCACACCGCAAGCCGCAATCACAGCATAATAGACGGCCGAGGTCGTCGTGGCCATTGTCGCGTTGATCGGGCCTTTGGCCTGCGCTGCGGTGCCGCTAAAATCCAGCGCGATGTCGCTGCCCTTGATCGTCAGCGCGACGGATATCCGCTTGGCACCGTCTTCAATGCCGTCGCCATCGACGAAATCTTCGGCGGTGTAGGTGCCATCAGGCAGGGCCTGCAGCGCGCCGCGCATCTCGTGCTCGGCATGGTCAAGAAGGGCGGCACCGATCTCGTCCAGGGCTTGCGCGCCATAGCGATCTGCCAGCCGCAGCATGGCGCGCGCGCCGACATCCAGTGCCGCAATCTGGCTTAGGAAGTCGCCGCGAAATGTCTCGGGCTCACGGACGTTTTGCAAGATGGTCGCGAACAGATCGTCCTGCATCTTGCCATCTCGGACAATGCGCACCGGCGGCAGGCGCAACCCTTCTTGAAACACCTCGACGGCTTTGGCGTTGTACCCGCCCGCAGCACCGCCGCCGACATCAACATGGTGGATCAACACACAGGTTATGGCGATGCGCACGCCGTCCTTGAATACCGGTTTAAAGGCAATAAAATCAGGCAGATGCTGACCGCCGCAATAGGGGTCGTTCGTTACGATCACTTCGCCGTCGCGCCAATCCTCCAACGGAATATGGTGAGCGGCGATGTGGTGCAGGCAAAGCTCCATCGAATTCAGATGCACGGGCATTCTAGCGGCCTGAGCCACGTTGCGCCCTTTGCCATCAAACACGGCGGTAGAGTAATCCAGCAACTCGCGCACAGTCGTGGACCGCGAGGTGCGCCAGACGGTTACCGACATTTCCTCGGCCACCGATACGAGGGCCGCAGAGACGATTTCAAGCAAAACGGGATCGGGGCGCTTCATGGCTGTTTCCTTGCGGTCATGTCACCCGTCGCGGTCATGGTCAGGGACCAGCGACCGGGGATCAGCAGGGTGGTATATTCTTGCTCGATGATCGCGGGGCCGGTCACGATAGCGCCGGGTGCAAGCGACAATTGGCGGTGCACCGGCGTGTCAAACCAAGCACCGTCCATATGAACCGGGCGGCGCTCAATGGTTGCGACCTCACTGGGGGCGTAGGAGGGCACGGGCAGATCCGCATCCCCCAGCACACCAATCGCGGTCAGCCGTAGGGTGACAAGTTCAACAGCCTCTTTTGGGTCATCGAAAGAAAAGCGTTGGCGGTGCTGATCCTCAAAGCGGCCTCGCAAGGTGGTAAGGGTTTCCACCGTGACAGGGCCGTCGGGCATGGCGGTCATCAACTCGAACGCTTGCCCGCGATAGCGCAGATCAGCGGTGAGGTTGAGGATGCGCTTGTCTTGCGGCATCTGGTCTTGATCCAGCAAAGCACTGCCGCGTGTGCGCAAATCATCGGCCATTGCGTTTAATGTGGGCAGGCTTTCGGGGGCCAGCGGCAGAATTTCGGTGCGCGATAAATCGTGTTGGATGTCAGAAAACAGGATGCCATGGGCCGAAAAAGTCGACGGATCGCGGGGGAATATGACCTGCGTGATGCCCAGCTCTTCCGCGACCTCGATGGCGTGCAGGCCCCCTGCACCGCCAAAGCTCATCAACGCGAAATCGCGCGGGTCAAGACCCTTGGCAAAAAGCGAGAACTTGATCGATGCGGCAAGTTTCGCGTTGACGACGGCAAGGATACCCGCTGCGGCGTGATCCGGTGTCAGGGAAAGTGGCTGTTCGATCTTGTCGCGCAACGCGGCCCGCGCACTGTCCAGATCAAGGGCAAAGCGCCCGCCCAAGAACGTGGCAGCATCTAACCGCCCCAAGATCAGGTTCACATCGGTCACAGTTGGTTCGGTGCCGCCACGGCCATAGCAGACCGGCCCCGGAACAGCCCCCGCACTGCGTGGCCCCACCTGCAAGCGACCCGAAGCATCAACAAAGGCGATAGAGCCGCCACCCGCCCCGATGGTGTTCATCTCGACCATCGGCACCCGCACTGGCAGGCCGTCAATTTCACCTTGGGTAACAACGGTGCGTTCGCCGCCCGCCACAACCGCCACATCATAGCTGGTGCCGCCCATATCGACGCCGACCACATCCAGTGTTTTCAGGGTCTTTGCCAGTTTCTGGGCTGCCAGAACGCCGCCCGAGGGGCCAGAAAGCAGCAGCTTGACGGGGGCTTGCACGGCCGCATCTAGGCTGATCGCGCCACCGTTGGATTGAATAAGATAGACGGGTGCTGTGATCTGCGCTTCCGCCAAGCGGGCGCGCAAGGCTGTGACATAGCGGGCGATGACCGGGACAAGCAGCGCGTTCAAAACAGTGGTTGCCGTCCGTTCAAACTCGCGGATTTCAGGGGATACTTCATGGCTGCATGACACCGCCATGTCGGGGCAACGGGCCAGCAACCGCGTACGGATCGCGATTTCTTGGGTTGGGTTGGCATAGGCGTTCAACAGGCAAATGGCCACGGCCTTAACCCCTGTGCCAGCGATGCGTTCAATAGTGGCATCCAGTGCCGCAAAGTCGATTTCGCGCACAACCTCGCCTGCGGCACCAATGCGACCCGGTGCACCGAACCGATGACGGCGAGGGATCAAGATGCTGCGATCGGGGCCGCGCAACGCATAGATATCAGTCCGCGCATGCCGCCCAATTTCAAGGACATCCTCGAACCCTTCGGTCGTGACCAACGCACCTGCGGGTAGATCGCGGGTCAAAACCGCGTTGGTCGCGATTGTGGTGCCATGCAAGATCAGCGCGATATCGGCGTTGGTAAACCCAAACCGCGAACCCGCCAATGCGATGGCATCCGTCAACCCGCGTGCGGGATTATCCGGGGTGGTCGGGGATTTCAGGCTGTGGGCGGCACCTGTGCTGGACTCTCGAAACTCCAGATCGGTAAAGGTGCCACCGATATCGACAGCAATGGTAATACGAGGGGTTGGCATAGGGTTTTGCGTCTTCCGGCAAGGGCGTTATGCCGACAGCGTCGCAGGCAAGCGAGGTCAAATCAAATCGAAAATTTTTGGCCATTTTGATCAGAAATTTTTATCACTATGGTGCTGGGCCGTGGTCAGCGCCAATTGCCCTGCGGTTTCAACGACGTGGCTTTTGGGATCGCCCAGGTATGATGCGGTGAATTGCAAAGGTGCGGGCAACCACCCGGGATCAAAGGTGCGCAGCACACCGCGCAGCACCAATTCGCGGCCTAAAATCTGCGGCAGGGCCGCCACGCCCAGCCCCGCCTCGACCAGCCGGAAACAGGCCGACAGCGATGAGGACGAAAAGATTTGGACCCCCGGCCCGACCTTTTCGAACAAAGCGCGCTTCAGCTCGCGGTGCGGGCGCGTGTTGCGGGCGTAGGTGATCACCGGGCGGGTCGCAATCAGGCCCCTGTCATCGCCGTTTGGCCCGTCGGTGCCTGCGGCCACATACCATGCCAGATCAAACCCGGGCAGCGTGATGTTCGTGACTGTCGCCTCTGACACCGGGCCCAAAAGAATAGCGAGGTCTATCTCGCGGTCCAACAACCGGTCGCGCAGATTTGAGGAAACATCGACATCAATCTCTATCCCGACTTTCGGGAACCTGTGGTGCAGCGCAGAGACAAAATCGGGCAGCCAAGATTGCGCCACGGTTTCGGCCACGCCAAGGCGCAACTGCCGCTCGATGCCTTCGGGGGCGATGATATTGGCGGTCACCTGTTCAGAGAGATGCTCGAATTGTTCGGCATAGCGGATCAACATCTCACCGCGTTTGGTCAGGGTCAGGCCACCCGAGCCACGGTCGAACAATGCCACCGCCAGCGTTTCCTCAAGCGATTTGATTCTGGCGCTCACGGCGGGTTGGGTGACATTCAGGCTTTGGGCAGCCCGGCGGACCCCGCGCAAGCGAACAACCTCTAGAAACGTGCGCAGTTGTTCAATGTTAAGACGGGACATGGGCGGCTGCCTGAATTGCGAACTCGAAGAGGGGCGTTGGTGGCCGCGCAAACGTTAACCGGCATGGCAGAGATATGAAAGTGCAAGGCGTGGGTCGTCTGTCTTGACTGGGGTGCGCGATGTTCGTTCGAGGGCATTGCGGCCCCTTTTTTTGCACGGGGTCCTTACCGGCGCTTTGGCTGATGTACCCCATTTTGCAGGGCCGGTCAGGGCCTTTCAGGCGGTTTTGCCTTGGATCAAGCTGAAGCCAAGGTCCGTTAGGGTGGCTGTGTGTTTGCCGGAAAGCCGGTCGAGGATGCCGGTGGCTGCGGCCTCGCCGATCCCCGTCCGATGCGAGGCAGTGGTGGTCAGCGGGACCGGCAGGCTTTGCCCGATCTCGAGCCCGTTAAACCCTGCAATGGCAAGGTTATCTGGCAAAACGATACCCTGTGCCAAGCAGTGAAAAACCCCGCCGACGGCCATGTCGTCATTCGAGAAATACACGACATCTGGCCATTGCGATGCCGCAGCTAGAAGCTGGGCCAGCCCCTGCCGCCCCAGCGCCACCGATGATGGGGCAGGCAATGTGACGCAGGTGCGAAACGCCAGCCCAGCGTCATCCAACGCGGTGCGAAACCCCGCAAGCCGTGTGGCCGCGCGTTTGTCCCGGGTGATGTCATGCCCCAGATAGGCAAAGCGTTGGTATCCGCGCGCGACCAGATGGCGCGCCATCTCGGCCCCCGCGCGCAAGTGCGACATGCCCACTGCCATATCCACCGGCTTGGTATCGATGTCCATTATCTCGACCACTGGCAGACCGGCGCTTTGCAAAAGTGCGCGACTGGCCTGCGTCATTCCGGTTGGCGCGATCACCAGTCCTGCGGGGCGCCATGACAGCAGGTTGCGGATCATCAGCTCTTCACGCGCGGGATCGTAGTTGGAGATACCAAGGATGGAATGAAACCCGGCCTGCTCTAGCCGGGTTTCCAGACCTTTGAGGACATCCGCAAATACGATGTTCGAGAGCGAGGGCAGGATCACGCCAACCTGGTTAGACGGCCCGCCCGCCAAAGCCCCGGCCAACCGATTGCGAAGATAGCCCAGCGATGTCGCGGCCTGTTCAACCTTGAACACGGTTTTTTCGGTTACCGAAGGGCTGCCGCGCAGCGCCCGAGAGGCTGTGATCTCGCTTACGCCGGCAAGTTCTGCGACCTCGAAAAGCGTAGGCTTTCTAGCGCGTCTGTCATTTTGCACTTCGCGGAACCCTCCCTTTCCTCGGTTTTGCAAAGGTCTTAGTACACTTGAGGCGGCGGACCTAGAAAAATAGCCCGGGATGCTGTCTTATGCTCTTTGCGATCAAAATAGCGGTCAGTTACAGCGCTGTCATCCCTAATTGACAGCGCTGTCATTTAATGACAGCTTTACATAAAGAGGAGATCTGATTTGCGGATATTGGTGACAGGGGCGGCCGGTTTTATCGGCCAAATGGTGGTTGCAGCGCTTTCGGCGCGCGACACGATGCTACTTGATGGAACCACGCAAAAGGTCTCTGAAATCCTTGCGACTGACATTGCCGAGGCACCATTGGCTGATCTGGCCGCGCGCCACCGCCGTGTCCATCCATTGCCCGGCTCACTGTCTGCGCCACAGGTTCTTGACCGCATCGCCAAGGATGCGCCCGATCTGGTGATCCATCTGGCCGCCGTCGTCTCGGGTCAGGCCGAGGCGGATTACGATCTGGGTATGTCGGTGAACCTTCAATCGACCATCGATTTGATCAACGCCTGCCGTCTGATGCCAAAACCGCCGGTCTTTTTGTTCTCGTCCTCGGTTGCGGTGTTTTCGTGCGCCGCGAATGACACTATTTCCGAAGATCGGCTGCCTGCGCCGCGCTCGTCCTATGGCACGCAAAAACTGATGGGTGAAATGCTGGTGCGTGACGCGACCCGCAAGGGCTTTATCCGTGGCCGCAGCCTGCGCTTTCCGACCATCTCGGTTCGGCCCGGTGCGCCCAATAAGGCAGCCAGCAGCTTTGCCAGCGGCATCATCCGCGAACCGCTGGCCGGACAAGAGGCGATGCTGCCTGTGGGGCGCGAACTGCGCCTACATCTGGCCTCGCCCGATCGCGCGTTGGCCTACACAATCCATGCGGCGGGTCTGGCGCAAGATGCCATTGGCCCGGACACAACACTGACATTGCCCGGCGTTAGCGTGACGGTGGGCGAGATGATTGACACGCTTGCCCAGATCGCTGGCGGTGATGTTGCGGGCCTGATTACGCCTGCGCATGACCCCGCGATCGAGGCGATCGTGGCCAGTTGGCCGGGGCAAATAAAGACCCCGCGCGCAGAAGCATTGGGGTTCGTCCCCGATACGAGTTTTGCCGATCTGATTACAGCTCATATAGGGCGGATCACGGCAGAGGGACAAACAATCCATCAACCAAAGCTCTTGGGAGGAGCATCATGAAGCACATAATTACCGGACTTTTCACGGCGGCCATTCTGGCAACCGGCGCACAGGCACAACAAAAAATCGTTGTGGGTCACACGCTGTCGCCCACCTCGCACTATGCTGTTGGCGCACAAGCCTTCATCGCTAAACTGGCCGAAGTATCGAGCGGCACTTTCACCGGCGACGAGGCCCCAGCAGGTCAGTTGGGCGGCGAACGCGATATGATTGAAGGCCTGCAAATTGGCTCGTTGGATGTCGTCATTACGTCGACCGGCCCACTTGGCAACTTCGTGCCCGAGGTTTTCGCCCTCGACCTGCCGTTCTTGTTTCGCGACTATGACCATGCGCGCAAAACGCTGGACGGCGAAATCGGGCAAGAGCTTTTGGCCAAAATCGGCGAGAACAATCTGATCGGTTTGGCCTGGTCCGAGAATGGCTTTCGCCACGTCACCAACTCGCAGCACGAGGTGCGTACGCCTGCTGACTTGCAAGGTCTGAAGTTGCGAACCATGGAAAACAAGGTCCACATGACCGCGTTTAGCAGCATGGGTGCATCGCCTACGCCAATGGCTTTCCCCGAGCTGTTCACAGCCCTGCAGCAAGGTGTTGTCGATGGTCAGGAAAACCCTGTGACCGTCATCACCGCGTCGAAATTCTGGGAAGTACAGAAATTCGTCTCGTTGACTGGCCATGTCTATTCGCCTGCCGTTGTTCTAGCCTCACCTGTGCTGTTTGACAGCCTGAATGACGAGCAGAAGGGTTGGTTTATGGAGGCTGCCAAGGCATCCGCCGCCGCAACCCGCGCAGAAGTGAACCGTCTGGAAGAGACTGGCGTGGCCTTGCTGCGCGAAAACGGGATGGAAGTTATCACCGATATCGATAAAGCCCCGTTCGCAGCTCTTGCTGAAGGCTCTTACGCGGTCTTCACCGATCAATACGGCACCGAAATGGTCGACCGCATCAAAGCTGTGAAGTAATAATCTTTTTGACGACGAACCGGCGCGGGGGTCCCCTTGCGCCGGGTTTTTTTTATGAGCACGAGCGGAGACAATGATGCGCGCTTTCTTGCGATTTGAAGATTACAGTACGGGGTTGGCACTGCGGCTTTCGATCAGCTTTTTGGTGATCGCGGCCTGCCTTGCGCTGTTTCAGGTGGTCACCCGCTTCGTGTTCTCCAGCCCCTCGACCTGGTCCGAGGTCATTACCCGCTCTGCCATGATTTGGTCAGTGTTTTTGGGCGTGGCCGTCGCGTTCCGGCATGGGGCGATGATTGCGGTTGAAGTGATCCAGCAGAAACTGCCGCCCCGATTAGGGTTGGCGCTTTTTCTGATCTCCAACGCGATGTCAGTGATATTTTTCAGCATCCTGTTCTGGCAGGGCTGGGCGATGACCGAACGGGTCGTCAATCAAAAGATGGCCGCACTCGATATCTCGATTTCTTGGGCCTATGCGGCGTTGCCCGTGGGATCTGTCTTTATCATTATTGCCGTTCTGGCGGCGATGATCCGGGCCGCTCAGGGCGAATGGATATCCGACCAATCCAAAATGGAGTTGACAGAATGAACGCAGCCCTTGGCCTTTCGCTTGGCATTTTCTTTTTGCTTGGCGTGCCTATCGCGGTTGCGATCGGCCTTGCTTCGGTCATCGGGATCGAGGTGCAGGGCAGTCTGCCCTTGCTGCTGGTCGCACAGCGCATGTTCACCGGGATCGACAGCTTTCCACTGATGGCTATTCCGCTGTTTATCCTTGCGGGCAACCTGATGTCTGCAGGCGGTATCTCTAAACGGTTGGTCGAACTGGCGAAGTCCATTGTCGGCGGCATTCAGGGCGGTCTTGCTTGCTCGTGCGTGTTGACCTGCATGATGTTTGCCTCTGTCTCTGGCTCGAGTGTGGCGACGACCTTTGCCATCGGCGCCATTTTGATTCCGGCCATGGTCAAGCATGGTTATCCCAAGCCCTTGGCCGCATCTATTCAGGCCAGTTCCGCTGAACTTGGTGTGCTGATCCCGCCGTCAATCCCGCTGATCCTTTACGGTGTGTCCACGGATACCTCGATCGGCAAACTGTTTATCGCAGGTCTTGGGCCTGGGTTTCTGGTCGCAACGTCGCTGATGATTTTGGTGCTGATTCTGTGCCGCGTGCGCGGTATTGGCAAGCTGGATGGGGCCGATCGGTCCAGCGTCAGGGTGGCGACAAAGGCCGCTTTGCCCGCGCTGATGGTGCCTGTCGTGATCCTTGGCGGCATCTATTCCGGCGTTTTCACCCCGACCGAGGCCAGTGCTGCCGCGGTCGCCTCGGCTTTGGTGATCGGCATGGGCATCTACCGCGAGCTGAAATTCCGCGACCTGCCCGAGATTTTCAAGCAAACGATCATCTCGACCTCGGCGATCATGATTATCATCGCGGCGGCATCGCTGTTTTCCTTCCTGATCACTCGCTCTGGCCTGCCAAACGAGATTGCGGCTTGGTTCAAAGGGACATTTGAAAGCAGGATTGCGTTCTTGATGGCCGTCAACCTGCTGTTGCTTATCGTCGGCATGTTCATCGAAACCTCGGCTGCGATCTTGGTGCTGGCTCCAATCTTGACACCCATCGCCATGGTCTACGGCGTTGATCCGGTGCATTTTGGCCTGATCATCGTCGTCAATCTAGCGCTTGGCATGATCACCCCCCCCTTGGGCGTGAACCTGTTTGCAGCCTGCGCTGTCGCGCGCTTGCCCGTTGACAAGATTATTCCGCAACTGATTTGGTTTGTGTTGACGGTGTTCTTCGCGCTGATGATCATCACCTATGTGCCTGCCATCACGCTATGGCCGGTCGAACTTATCTTGGGGAACTGAATATGAGCGTTGTTCACATTATCGGGCTTGGCTCTATGGGCCTTGGAATGGCTTTGTCCTTGCAGCGTGCGGGTCATCAGGTTTTTGGGCTGGATCTGAACCCGACACAGGTCGCAAAGTTGCAAGCGGCCGGTGGTCATGCGCTTGACGCCAGCGCGCCGCGCGCATCCGCATTGGTTTGCGTGGTTTTGAATGCCGCCCAGACCGAGGCTGCGCTGTTTGGCCCCGATGGCTGGGCCGGGCATTTGCAACCCGGCGGCACCATTTTGTCTTGTGCCACCGTCGCCCCAGAATTTGCCCGCCGGATGGAGGCAGAGGCGCAAGCGCGCGGCTTGCACTATCTGGATGCACCAATCTCGGGCGGGGCTGCACGCGCAGCGGAAGGCGCGCTTTCGGTGATGGCCTCGGGCACGCCCGAAGCCTTTGAAGGTGCGGCAGTGGCGCTGGATGCCATGGCGCAAACCGTGCATCATCTGGGCGATCAGGCCGGGCCGGGGTCCGCGATGAAATCGGTCAATCAGCTTTTGGCTGGTGTTCATATCGCCGCGATGGGCGAGGCCCTTAGCCTAGCCACATCGCAGGGTTTAGACCTTACCCGCGTGCTAGAGGTGATCCGTGTCTCGGCTGGCAGCTCGTGGATGTTCGAGAACCGCGCCCCCCATGTGATCGATGCGGATTATACCCCGCGTTCGACCATCAATATCTGGCCCAAGGATCTGGGCATCGTGACCGATATCGCGCAGGCGGCCAATTTGGCGCTGCCGCTAACACAAACGGCGTTAGAGCAGTACCGCGATGCAGCCCTTGCGGGTCTGGGCCAACAAGATGACGCTGCGATCACAAAACTCGTGGCCTCTCGCGCGGGTCTGCGTTTGCCGGGGGATGCGTGATGCTGCTGGGATGTATTGGCGATGATTTCACCGGTTCGTCCGATCTGGGCAACACGCTGACCAAGGCGGGGATGCGCGTCACGCAATATGTGGGCGTGCCCGGCACCACCGCCGCACCGGGGGTCGAGGCCGGGATTGTCGCGCTTAAGTCCCGCTCTATCCCCGTAGATGAAGCGGTCCGGCTTTCGCTGGAAGCGCTGGAATGGTTGCGTGCGCAGGGCTGCACGCAATTCTTGTTCAAATATTGCTCGACCTTCGATTCGACGCGCGAGGGCAATATCGGCCCAGTTGCCGAAGCGTTGGCCAACGCGTTGAACGCGCGTCAGGTGTTGTTTTGCCCGGCCTTTCCGGCGGCGGGGCGCTCGATCTATCAGGGTCATCTGTTCGTCGCTGACCGTTTGCTGAGCGAAAGTGGGATGCAAAACCACCCACTGACACCAATGACCGATCCCGATATCCGCCGCTGGCTGAGCCATCAGGTTACCGGCACCGTGGGGCTTATTCCCGCGCCGGTCGTGATGCAGGGGGCCGAGGCTGTGCAGGCACGGATGCAGGCCGAGGATGCAGCTGGTCACCGCATGATTGTGGCCGACGCAATTACTGATGCCGATCTGATCACGCTGGGGCAGGCCGCTGCCGATCTGCCGCTGATCACTGGGGGGTCAGGCATTGCCATGGGCCTGCCCGCGAATTTCCGGGTCAAAGGCCTGCTGTCTGCACAGCGGAGCGTGTGGCGCGGGCAGACGGGGCGGGCCGCAATCTTGTCGGGGTCCTGCTCGATCGCGACGCGCGGTCAGGTCGTGCGCCATGCCGCAAGCAATCCCGCGCGCGAGGTTACGGCGGATGATGTGATGTCCGGTGCCGTCGATGCCAAGGCCTTGGCCGACTGGGCGTTGGCGCAACAAGGCCTGCCGCTTGTCTACACGTCTGCCGATCCTGCCGTGGTGGCCGAGGCGCAGGTGCGCTATGGCCGTGATGCGGCGGCAAGCCGGATCGAGGCGCTGTTTGCCGATCTGGCGCGCAGGCTTGTGGCCGGTGGCGTCACGCGGTTGATCACTGCGGGTGGTGAAACATCGGGTGCTGTGGTCGAGGGGCTGGGTCTGTCCGCGCTTGAGATCGGCCCCGAGATCGACCCCGGCGTGCCGATGATCCGTGCCTCTGACACGCTTGTTCTGGCGCTTAAATCCGGCAATTTTGGTGCCGTTGATTTTTTCGAGCGCGCAGCGGCGTTGATGGAAGGCTGAGCCCTGACAACCGCCCAACGGCACTATTACATCTGTTTCAGGGCTGCGACGATTTCTAATCGCGGGCCTCGCTGCATGACGTGGACCCAGACGGTTTCGCTACAAAGATGTGGGACACTAACGCTGTATTGAGATCCCGCAGTAAAGCAATGAAATGCCGTGCGTTGCGAAAACCGATTGCCACAGAAATACCGGTTTTCAAATCGATATTGACACTCGGGCTGCCGCAACCGTAGCTTGGTATCCCAAATGAAGGCCGCAAGGTTTTCGGGTGGGCGGGCGGTGCTAGGGGCGCATTCGTTACGCTTGTTGCACCTTAAAAACCACTGGGGTGGATTTCAAAAAGGGGGGGCGCGTGGCAAAGATCACTTCCGTTGACGTGCGGCTTTTCCACATCCCGCTTGCAGAGGTGCTGGTCGATGCAAAGCACGGTGACCACCACTTTTTTGAACTGATCACGGCAACCGTACGGTTGCAGGATGGCACCGAAGGCACAGGTTACACCTATACCGGCGGCAAGGGTGGTCATGCGATTGTCGCTATGATCGAGCATGATCTGGCGCCGTTTTTGATTGGCAAGGACGCGGCCGCAGTCGAGGCGCTGTATGACGCGATGCAGTGGCATGTGCATTATGTTGCGCGGGGCGGCATAGCCTCTTTCGCGATCTCGGCGGTGGATATCGCGCTTTGGGATCTGCGCGGCAAGCGTCTTGGTCAACCGCTTTGGCAGATGGCGGGCGGCGCAAGCAATCGCTGCAAAGCCTATTGCGGCGGCATTGATCTGGGCTTTGATCTGCCAAAGCTTCTGGGCAGCATTCAAGGCTATCTTGATCGCGGCTTTAACGGCGTCAAAATCAAGATCGGTCAACCCGAACTTGCAACAGATATTGCCCGCATCAAGGCGGTGCGCGCGCTGATCGGACCGGATATCGCCTTTATGGTTGATGCAAATTATTCCATGAGCGTAGCGCAGGCGATTGCCGCAGCCGAAGCCTTCAAGCCTTTCAATCTGCTTTGGTTTGAAGAGCCTATAATCCCCGACGATTACGCGGGCTATGCCAAGATCACTGCCGCCACCGGAATGGCGCTGGCAATGGGCGAGAACCTGCATACGGTCCATGAATTCGGCTATGCCCTGGAACAAGCCAACCTGAAATTTGTGCAGCCGGATGCGTCAAATTGTGGCGGCATTACCGGGTTTCTACAAGTCGCAGAGCTTGCCGAAAAAGCAGGCGTGCCGGTTTGCAGCCACGGCATGCAAGAGCTGCATGTAAGTTTGGTTGCTGCCCAGAAAAATGCGGGCTGGATCGAGGTGCACTCTTTCCCGATTGACCAATACACAACGCGGCCGCTGGTGGTGGAAAGTTGCCTTGCCGTGGCCCCTGATAACCCGGGCATTGGCGTGAATTTCGATTGGCAGAAACTTGAGGCGGCGAACCAGCTTGGTCGCCAAAGCAACGGCCCGGTGATTGACAAAGCCGCCGTCTAACGGCGTTGCCAAGATAACCTCGCCAACTGTCCAACTTCAGCTTGTACCCCTGCTTCAAAACCAGCCTTGGGCTGATCGATTTTGGCGTCATGGTTTAGGATCGCGCGGCCTTTTTCTGCTCTTCCACAATCAGGGTTGCCAGCCGGTAAAAGCCGTGGATCATTTTGGTGTAAGGCAGCAGCAAAAAGAGGGTCAGCACGGTTGCAAGATGAAGGGCCAAAATGATCTTTACCGCCGGCGTGCCGGTTGCGGCGTAAAGCAACAACCCGGTGGCACCTGTAGCCCCAAGCAAGGCCAGAAAACCCATCTCGCCGCCCCAGACCCGGACCGCGCCAAGCGTAGGGTCTGCTTTGGTCTTAAGCCAAGCCAAGCCCGCACAGCCTATTGTCAACAGTATCCCACCCGGGACACCCAACAGTTTTGGCAGGCTGAAAAAGCCGTAAGGTGCTGGCAAATCGAAGACATAATGCAGGATAGTTCCGGAAGAGGTGGAGGCGAAGCACAGCAAAAAACCGT
>JBLIGH010000033.1:0-14366 GCA_047636855.1 Pseudorhodobacter sp. | reverse complement strand
ATGTGCCTGCAAGTGATCTTGTTGGGGTCGGTTTGACCCATCCTTTGCACGGTGCCGAGGGCGCTGATGGCGAATGGGATGGCCTTCGCGATTTCCGGGCGGCGGGTTTTGTGACCGACACCGAAGGCACGGGGTTTGTGCATTGCGCACCGTCGCACGGCATGGAGGAATACGAGCTTTACCGCGATCTTGGGATGCTCGATCAGGTCATCACCTATAATGTGATGGATGACGGCGGATTTCGCGCCGATTTGCCGTTCTTTGGCGGCAAATATATCCTGAACAGAAAGGGTGGCGAGGGCGATGCTAACAAGGCCGTCATCGACAAGCTGGTCGAAGTTGGCGGCCTGATGGCACGTGGCAAGATCAAGCACAGCTACCCGCACAGCTGGCGGTCCAAAGCGCCGGTGATTTTCCGCAATACGTCGCAATGGTTTGTGGCCATCGACAAAAAGCTTGATGACGGTATGGGGCAGCAGGGCGACACCATCCGCACCCGCGCGCTGACCTCTATCGACAAGTTGGTGAAATGGTTCCCGCAAACCGGGCGCAACCGCCTTTACTCGATGGTCGAGGCGCGGCCCGATTGGGTTTTATCGCGCCAACGGGCTTGGGGCGTGCCGCTGACTTGCTTCATCAAAAAGGGGGCCAAGCCGACCGACGCTGACTTCTTGCTGCGCGACGCAACCGTCAATGCCCGCGTGGTCGCGGCGTTCGAGGCTGATGGCGCTGATGTTTGGTATGGGCAAGGTTTCAAGGAAAAGATGCTGGATGGCCTGCACGACGCAGATACCTATGAGCAGATTTATGATGTTCTGGATGTTTGGTTTGACAGTGGGTCGACCCATTCCTTCGTGCTGCGTGACCGTGCCGATGGCGCGGCGGATGGCATTGCCGATGTGTATATGGAAGGCACCGACCAGCATCGTGGTTGGTTCCATTCCTCGTTGCTGCAAGCCTGTGGCACCTTGGGCCGCGCGCCTTACCGCAATGTCGTAACGCATGGTTTCACGCTGGACGAGAAGGGCATGAAAATGTCCAAATCCGTCGGCAATACCATCGTCCCAGAGGCGATCATCAAGGAATATGGCGCGGATATCCTGCGGCTTTGGGTGGCGCAAACCGACTACACCGTTGATCAACGCATCGGCAAAGAGATCTTGAAAGGCGTGGCCGACAGCTACCGCCGCTTGCGCAACACGATGCGCTTCATGCTGGGCAATCTTGCGGGCTTTACCGAGGCCGAGCGGGTTGATGTCGCCGACATGCCAGAGTTGGAGCAATACATCCTGCACCGCCTTGCGGAACTTGATGTCGAGGTGCGCAATGGCTACGCCGCCTTTGACTTCCAAGGCGTGTTCCAAAAGCTGTTCACGTTTGCGACGACCGACCTTTCTGCGCTGTTTTTCGACGTGCGCAAGGACGCTTTGTATTGCGACGCGCTGGATAGCCTTCGCCGCCGTTCGGCGCGCACCGTGCTGGACCTGTTGTTCCACCGCTTGACCACGTGGCTGGCACCGATCCTTGTGTTCACGACCGAGGATATCTGGCTTTCGCGGTTCCCTGGCGAAGGCTCGTCGGTGCATCTGCAAGACATGCCCGAAACGCCCGCCGATTGGCTGAATGCCGAGTTGGCGGCGAAATGGGTTGGGCTGCGTCAGGCGCGCCGCGTGGTTACCGCCGCGTTGGAAGTGCAGCGCACCGCCAAGATCATCGGCTCTAGCCTAGAGGCCGCACCGGTGGTTTATGTCGAGGATGCAAACCTGCTGGCTGCGCTGAAATCGGTTGATTTTGCCGAAGCCTGTATCACCTCTTCGCTGCGCCTGACCGCAGATCCGGCCCCGGCAGAGGCGTATCGCCTGACCGAGGCCCCCGGTATTGCGGTGATGTTCGAGATGGCGGAGGGCGACAAATGCGTGCGTTGCTGGCAGATCCTGCCCGATGTGGGCACCCATAAACACCCCTGCACCTGCGCGCGTTGCAGCGCGGCTTTGGGGTAACTCCCTTTGGGGGGCGGTGTGAAAGCCGCCCCTCATTTGTGCTTCCAGCCCAGCAAGTTTTTCAAGTCTTCTTTCGTCAATCCGATATCTTGCAGCAGGCGTTCATCCTGCCGCGATAGCAGCCAGCCCATCGATTGCCGCCGCGCTGATCGTGCCAAAAACCACTGCCAAATCCGTAAAATCATCTTACGCCCTTTCTGTCTTTGAAAGGCAATCTCTGTCAGGGCTATACATCAATCAAACGAATATATATAATGATATGTATTCAGGCAGCTAATGGCAGATCTATGAACTCACCTCTCGACAGCGATCTGATGCGCGGCTTTCTGGCATTGTCGGAAACCGGAAGTGTGACCCGTGCCGCCGACCGGTTGGGGCGAACGCAATCTGCCGTTTCAATGCAGTTGCGCAAGCTGGAAGAAAGCCTTGGGCAGACCCTATTCACCCGCGAGCCGCGTGGCATTTCCCTGACCCCGCGCGGCCAGCAATTGCTGCCCTATGCCCGCCGTGTCGTGGCCTTGTTGGAAGAAGCCGCGCTGGCGATCCGGGTTAAACCGCTGTCAGGCCCGGTCCGTGTTGGCATACCGGATGAATATGTGCAAAGCGTTTTGCCCTCGGTGTTGGCCGCTTTCAGCCAATGTCACCCGGCCACGCAAGTCACCCTGCGCTGCGATTTTTCCGCACCGCAATTGGCTGCGTTGAAGGCGGATCTGATTGATCTTGCCGTGATTTACGAAGGCTTCAGCACGGACCCAGCCGAGGTTCTGGCGGTTGATTCGACGGTCTGGGTGACGTCTATCGCGCATGCGCAACATTTGCGGCGACCCTTGCCGGTCTCGATCTATTTCAGCTCTGACTGGTGCCGCGACTATGCCCTACGCTCGCTTGAACAGATGGGAATGCCCTATTTTGCGGCTTTCGAGTGTGACACATCGGGGGGAATGCGAAGTGCCGTGACAAACGGCATTGCTGTGGCCCCCCTGGTGCGCAGTTCCATTCCACCCGGTTGTCGCGAGCTGACCGCCGAGGATGGGTTCGGCATTATCGACAATGCGCGGGTGATCTTGGTGCGCAATCCTAGCGGCTCTTCGGCGGCGATTGATGCGATGGCTGAAACTCTGCGCATGGCGTTTCGACCGCTGGCGGAAAAAGGTGGCGTCGCGTGAAGCAAGCGGTTTTCCATTCGCCCTTTGGGCCGTTTTCGGTTGTCGAAGAGGCGGGGCTTATCACCCGTATCGATTGGACTGCCCGGCGCAGCGATCCGACGCCGATGCTGCGCGAGGCTTGCCGCCAGCTCGGCGAATATTTCGCGGGCGAGCGTCAGCTGTTCGATTTGCCGTTGGATTTTGGCACCGGGTTTCAAGCCGAGATGCGCCACGCCATGTTTGCCATTCCCTTTGGGCAGACCCGAACCTATGGCGCACTGTCCAAAGCGTTGGGCCGTCCGGCGCAGGCGATAGGTCAGGCCTGCGGTGCAAACCCGATCCCGATCCTGATCCCTTGCCACCGGGTTTTGGGGGCCAATACACTGGGTGGTTTTTCGGCACCGGGCGGGGTGGAAACCAAAGTGGCGTTGCTTAAACTCGAAGGCGCCGCCGGTTTGTTGATCTGAGCGTTGCTGTCACGTGCAAAGCAAGCCGGGGCTGCCTAAGGTTTTGCCGGGAAAACCTGCTGCGCGATGCCGGCAAAGACCAGATAAAGCGAGGTCACAATCAGCCCCCAATGCGCCCAGCTTTCGGGATGAAAGTCCACCCAAGTTGCCCAGCCTGCAAAAAACGTCCAGCCCAAAGCCATCGGCAAGGACAGGTAGTGCCAGCGCTCGGTTCTGGTGGGGTGAATGAATTTCAAAGGCAGAAACATAGCAACGGTCAGCGCCACGACGACGGCCAGTATAACCCAATATTCCGGCTGCAATGCGAACATCACCAGCGCGACCATGTTCCAGCATCCGGGGAAACCCAGAAACGAGTTATCCTTTGTTTTCATGCGAGTATCCGAGAAATAAATCACGGATCCATAGGTGATAACGATAATGATGATCCAGCCGGTCCAGTCGGGCAGCAGCCCGGATCGAAACAGGGCAAAAGCCGGAATGAAGACATAGGTCAGATAGTCGATGATCAGGTCCAGCAGCACGCCATCATAGATCGCGAAATTGGTTTTCACGTCGTATCGCCGTGCCAAAGGACCGTCGATGCCGTCCACCACCAAAGCAATGACCAGCCACCAAAACATCAAGCTCCAATTTTCATCCACTGCGGCCAGCATTGCCAGCATCGCCAACACAGCACCCGTTGCGGTGAAAAGGTGCACAGAAAGTGCCTTTAGTTTCAGTGACATAAATTGGTTTTCCTAAATGGCAAGCGGTCAAGCACGCGGATGCGCTGATGCGTATACTTCCATCAGGCGGGCGGTATCAACTGCTGTATAGGCTTGTGTCGTCGAAAGCGAGACATGGCCGAGCAGTTCTTGAATGGCGCGCAAATCCCCCCCCGCCGATAGCAGATGCGTTGCAAAAGAGTGGCGCAAAGCATGAGGGGTGGCGCTGGCAGGCAAGCCAAGGCGCGCGCGGGTCCGCTCCATCGCACCTGATATCAAACGCGGATTGACCGGGCCGCCGCGAACGCCGCGAAAGAGCGGGTCATTGCGGGAAAGATCGAAAGGGCAAAGGCTTGCATATTGCGCCACGGCGGCCGCAGCGGCGGGCAGCACCGGCACCAATCGCTCTTTCCCGCCCTTGCCAATAATGCGCAAAACCTCTGGTAGGGGCGCGGCGGCCCCCGTCAACCCAAGCGCCTCGGAGATCCGCAACCCGCAACCATACAGCAATGTGACCACGGCTATATCGCGGGCAGCCACCCAATCTTGTCTTGCATCATCGCCAATGGTTTCAAGGACTTGGCGGGCGGCGTCCTCGGCCAGTGGCCGGGGCAGCTTGCGCCTGAACTTGGGCGCGCGTGTCGACAGGGCAGCGGTCGCATCGACGCCTTGGCGGTCTGCCAACCAAGACGTAAAGCCTTTCACTGCCGATAAGGCCCGCGCCATGGACCGCGCCGAGACGCCGCGCGCGCGCTCGTGCCCCATCCAGGCCCGGATATCGGTTTGCGGCACGGCGACAAGGCCCGCCAGACCTTCGGTGCCGCCACGATGCTGCGCCAGAAAGGCAAGATATGTGCTCAAATCCGAAGCATAGGCTTTTAAAGTATTAGCGGCGGCCCCATCCAAGGCTTGCAAATGCGATAGCCATTCTGCCATAGCGGCCCGCGCAGCTGGCGAGATCGCGAGGGTCACGACAACCAGCGGCGCATCGTCCGCTCGAACACCCCAGCGAAGAAGGCAAGCAAATCGGTGCCTTGCGTTGGTTTGAACTGATGCGGGTCCTCGGACCCCATAACCAGCATTCCCGGCAGGCGCCCCTTACCGAAATCCAGCCGCAACAGGGCTTCGGACCTTATCCAGCCCGCTTTCTCGCCATAAAGCGCATCCGAGGCAGGCACCACTTGGCGCAGCGTCACCGGGCGCAACGAGATGTTTCGCCCGCCCGAGATATAATCAGCGATGAAGCCCGGCTCGGCCACGCAAAGCACGTCGCCCAATTTGCGCAGCGCCGGGTCTTCGGCACTTTGTATCGATTCCAGCACCAGCCGGATGCTATCAACCCGCAGCGTTTGAGCGACATCACCGCCGAGGCTTTGCAAAAACTCCTCGAATGTCAGCGGGTCAAGCATTTGCAAAATGGCGCGGTGCACCTGATTGGTGCCCGCCAGATTTTCATAGGCCGCAGCAATGACCGAACGATGCGTGTCCTCTAACCGGTCCAGCCGGGTTTCCAGCCGTTCCATCGCGATACCCCGAAGATCCACGATGTTTGTGCCCATCGCACGTTCATTCGCCGCAATCAGCGCACGCATGACATCGTGGTCTTCCAGTAGGGTTTCGGGTTCCGCGATAATGCGGTCGCGCATATCCTGTTCGATCATTCCAGTACTGCCCCCGTTTTCAGCCTTGGCTTTTGCGCGCCATTATAGGCAGTTTTACAGAATTTTCTGCCCTGTTTTTGCCCAATCCTTCATAAACTGGTCCAAACCCTTATCGGTCAGCACATGGCTGGCCAAGCCTTTGATGACGTTTGGCGGTGCGGTTATAACATCTGCCCCGATCAACGCGCATTGCGTGACATGGTTGGCCGACCGAATAGAGGCCGCAAGGATCTGCGTCTCGAAGCCGAAATTGTCATAGATGGTGCGGATGTCCGAGATCAGGTCCAGACCGTCCAGATTGATGTCGTCAAGCCGACCGATGAAAGGGCTGATAAAGGTCGCCCCGGCTTTGGCTGCAATCAAGGCTTGATTGGCTGAAAAACAAAGCGTTACGTTGACCATATGGCCTTCACCCGACAGCACCTTACAGGTTTTCAAACCATCCCAGGTCAGCGGCACTTTCACGGCGATATTCGGCGCGATCTCGGCCAGTTTGCGACCCTCGGCAATCATATCTTCGGCCTTCAGCGCCACGACTTCCGCCGAAACCGGGCCCGACACGATGCTACAGATTTCACGGGTGACTTCCAAAATATCGCGACCCGATTTCAGGATCAACGAGGGGTTCGTGGTCACCCCATCAACCATGCCCAAGTCGTTCAGCTCTGCAATGGCTTCGACATCGGCGGTATCAACAAAGAATTTCATGGCGTATGTCCTTTGGGTGTTGCTGCGAGGTTTAGCGATGTATTAGCGCAAACATACCGTCGGGGAAAGGGAGAGCTGTGAAAGCGCAGGTTTGGGCACAAGGCGATGTGATCGGTGTGGCGACCACAGAAAGCTTTGGCCGCGCGCTGGGGCCTGTTCTGGATTACCGCGCCCCTGAAGGTGGCTGTGCTTTGGGCGATTTCGTCGAGGTGCCGCTGGGGCCGCGCAAGATCCTTGGTGTGGTCTGGGGCGCAGGGATGGGCAAGCTGGACCCGGCCAAGCTGCGCGCGGTCTACCGTGTGCTGGATGTGCCGCCAATGCGCGACGAGATGCAGGCGTTTTTGACGCGCGCCGCCGATTACACGCTGACGCCGCTATCCGCGATGCTGCGCCTTGCGACGCGTGCGCCCGGTTTGGATGCGCCGCCTTCGACGCGGCGGATTTACCGCCTTGGTCAGGGCGAGCCTTCGCGCGCGACCGAGGCCCGCGCCCGCGTCTTGGATGTGCTGCGCGATTATGGTGGGCTGTCGTTCACCCTGTCCGAATTGGCCGAACAGGCGGGTGTTACCGCTTCTGTCATCAAGGGGTTGGTGAAATCCGGCGCGGTGCTGGAAGAGGATGCACCGCGCGATTTGCCCTACATGCGGCTGGACCCTGACGCGACGCAGGTGCGTCTGTCAGGCGATCAGGTGGTGGCAGGCGACGCGCTTGTGGCCTCTGTCGCCATGGGGGGGTATTCCGCGACTTTGCTGCGCGGTGTCACGGGCTCTGGCAAAACCGAGGTGTATCTGGAGGCCGTCGCGGAATGCATCCGCGCCGGGCGGCAGTCATTGGTGTTGCTACCCGAAATCGCCCTGACAGCAGAGTTTTTGAACCGGGTCGAGACGCGGTTTGGCGCGCGCCCCGCCGAATGGCATTCTGGGGTGACAATGACCGAGCGCCGCCGCCTTTGGCGTATGGCCGCCAGTGGCGATGTGCAATTTGTGGCCGGGGCGCGGTCTGCGCTGTTTTTGCCCTTCCGTGATCTGGGTCTGATCGTGGTCGATGAAGAACATGACACCTCGTATAAACAAGAAGAGGGCGTGATCTACAACGCTCGCGATATGGCCGTGTTGCGGGCGGCAATTTGCGGTGCGGCGGTGGTCTTGGCCTCTGCCACGCCCAGCCTCGAAACCTGGGTGAATGCGCAATCGGGCAAATATGGCCGCCTTGACCTTGGGGCGCGGTTTGGCGTGGCCGAAATGCCAACGATGAAGGCCATCGATATGCGGGCCGAGAAACTGCCGGGCGATCGCTGGATCTCGCCAAGTTTGGCGAAGGCGGTCACGGCCAGGGTCGCGTTGGGCGAACAATCCTTGATCTTTTTGAACCGGCGTGGCTATGCGCCGGTCACCCTGTGCCGGGCTTGCGGCCAACAAGTGGGCTGCGATGATTGCGACGCGCGCATGGTCGAGCATCGCTTTTTAAAGCGGCTGATGTGCCACCAATGCGGCGCAACCAAACCTTTGCCCACAACTTGTCCTTCCTGCGGCGTCGAAGGTCGCATGGCCCCGGTTGGCCCCGGTGTCGAACGGCTGGCCGAAGAGGTGGTCACCTGCTTCCCCGAGGCCCGCGTCGCGGTGTTGTCTTCCGACCTGTTCGGCTCTGCCCGCGCGCTGAAAGACCAGATCGAGGCCATCGCGGCAGGGGCTGCCGATATCATCATCGGCACGCAAATCGTCGCCAAAGGTCATAACTTTCCACTGCTGACACTGGTCGGTGTGATCGATGCCGATCTTGGCCTGCAAGGCTCTGATTTACGCGCGGCAGAGCGGACCTTTCAGCTGATGCGCCAGGTTGCAGGCCGTGCCGGGCGCGCCGAACGGCGCGGCGAGGCGCTTTTGCAAACCTTCCAGCCCGAACATCCGGTGATCCGCGCCATTCTTGGTGGTGAAGAAGAAGATTTCTGGCGTGCCGAAGCGGGCGAGCGGCAACAGGCAGGCGTTCCGCCCTATGGCCGTATGGCCGGCATCATCCTCTCCTCGCCCGATGTCGCACAGGCCTTTGATTTCGGGGCAGAGCTGGCGCGTCGTGACGCGCCCTTGCGCCGGATCGGCGCGCAGGTTTTCGGCCCTGCTCCAGCCCCCATCGCGCGGGTTCGCGGCCGCCACCGCGTCCGGCTTCTGGTCAAAGCCGAAAAAGCAGCCCCCCTGCAAGCGGCCTTGGCTGAATGGATCTCGCAGCTGAAACTGCCAACCAATCTGCGGCTGGCCATCGATATCGACCCGCAAAGCTTTCTCTGACCTCCATCTCATCTGTTCAAAAATATCCTGGGGTGAATTGGCCAAAGGCCAAGAGGGGCAACGCCCTTATCCTCGCTTCAAACCACGCAGCCCCGCCCAAAACGCCGATCCTCCCAAAAACAGCGACCACCTTCGCAAGACGATATCAAAACGCGAGGCATTGATGCAGACCCGATTGGTACAATATTCCGGTGGCTGGCCCCGGAGATCGGGATTATGCAAGCGCCATGACCCTGCGCATTCTTCCCATCACCGGTACCGTCGCTTTGCCCTTTTGGCGAAGACCGGTTTTTTTGCTTTGCCTGATGGCTGCGGCCCAACCGATTTCCTTTTCGACATGGTCAGCGTTGCTGAACAATTTCGTCATCGAGGCTGCAGGTTTCACCGGGGTCGAGATTGGCTGGTTGCACACGGTGCGCGAAATACCGGGTTTTCTGGCCATCGGTGTGATCGCCATTCTCTTGGTGATGCGCGAGCAGGTGTTGGCGATTGTGTCATTGCTTTTGCTTGGCGCTGCCACGGCCTTGACCGCGTGGTTTCCCAGCTTTGGCGGGCTGCTTTTCATCACCCTGTTGTCCTCTATCGGCTTTCATTATTTCGAGACAGTGAACCAATCGCTACAATTGCAATGGATCGACAAGAAGCACGCGCCACAGGTGATTGGTTGGATTGTGGCCGTCGGCTCGGGCGCGTCTTTACTGGCCTATGGGTTGATTGTGCTGACCTGGAACGTCTTTGCGCTTGACTATAGCACGGTGTTTTTCACTGCGGGTGCGGTGACAATGCTGATTGCGATTTACGCGATGTTGGCCTTTCCGCAGTTTGAAGCCCCACATCCACAAAACAAGCGCATGGTGCTGCGGCGGCGTTATTGGCTGTATTATCTGCTGCAATTCATGTCCGGCGCCCGGCGTCAGATTTTCGTCGTTTTTGCGGCTTTCATGATGGTCGAGCGGTTTGGCTTGGGGGTGCATGCGCTGACTGCGCTGTTCATGATCAACTATCTTGTCAATATGATCGCGGCGCCTTTGGTCGGTCGCTGGATTGGTCGCTATGGCGAACGGCTTATGCTGTTGGTGGAATATGTTGGATTGGCCGCTGTGTTTGTCGCCTATGCCGCCCTTTATGCCTTCGAATGGGATTGGTATGTCGCGGCTGCGCTTTACGTGCTGAACCATCTTTTCTTCTCGATGGCATTCGCGATCAAAACCTATTTCCAGAAAATCGCGGATCCGGCGGATATCGCACCCACAGCGGCCGTGGCTTTCACCATCAATCATATCGCGGCCGTGTTTTTGCCGGCAGGTCTGGGTTATCTTTGGATCATTTCGCCCCAAGCGGTGTTTGTGGCGGCGGCCGCGATGGCGCTTTGCTCGGTTGGTCTTGGTCTGTTGATCCCGCGCCATCCTGAACCCGGGCGGGAAACCATTTTCGTTGGGCGGGCGCATGCCACCGTGTAAGCTGGGTGCTTGACCTGCATGGCGGGGGCCGCTACGCCCGCCACTGCATATTGATGAGGGATCGCACCATGCTGACCTATTCCGCACTGACGACTTTGATGGGGCAGGACGCTGCCGAGGCTATGGCCGAAGCGATCGAGCGGATGGAGCCGGAACCAACAGGCGTTGGCGTCTTCGAGATCGAAGATGACAGTGGTTTATGGGAGGTTGGCGCCTATTTTCTGGAGGCCCCAAATCTTGTGACGCTGGAACTGCTGGCCATGGCCTTTAATGCACGCCCTTTTGCTGTGTCCGAAATTCCGGAAATTGATTGGGTGGCGAAAGTGCGGCGTGAACTTAGACCCGTCGATGCGGGGCGCTTCTTTGTTTTTGGCAGCCATGACTTGGAAAATGTCCCAAAAGACCCTTCGCGCATCGCCCTTCAGATCGAAGCGACCGTTGCATTTGGCACCGGCCATCATGGCACGACTTTGGGCTGTCTGCGCGCCTTTGACAAATTGGCTGATCAGGGCTTCGCCCCGGCGCGAGTGGCCGATATTGGTTGCGGCACAGCTGTGTTGGCGATGGCAGCGGCCCGTATCCTGCCCGGCGCTTTGGTTTTTGCATCCGATATTGATCAGGTTGCGGTCGATGTTGCCCTTGCCAATGTCGAGATTAACAAGCTCGAAGGTCGTATTGAATGCGTCGAAGCCGCAGGGTTTGACCACCCGCGACTGCGCGAGGCGGCCCCTTTCGATCTGGTTTTTGCCAATATCTTGAAAGGCCCCTTGGTCGAGCTGGCACCCGACATGGCAAAGTATCTGGCCGAGGACGGGCTTTGCATTCTGTCAGGTCTGCTTTGCGTTCAGGCCGATTCGATTACCGATGCTTATGTCGCTGCCGGGTTTGATCCCGTTTCCCGCGACGATATCGGCGAATGGTCGACATTGGTTCTTAGACGGAAATAGTCCCGTCAGATTAAGGCAAAAATCGGGCAATTTTGCAGTCATTTCATGTGAAATTGCCCTAATTGAGCCATTTTGCAGGCGCAAATTACGGTCATGTTTTGTATTGATCGGTGACCGCAAATGTATGATCCCAATATCCAAGATTTTTATCAGCGCGTAAGCCGCATTCAGCGGGCACGGGCAGCAGGCCTGGGCTTTGAGGCCATCGGCACACTTGGCCGCTCGCACTATTTTCGCAAGCCAAAGACCCGGAGCTTTGGGTTCGTGATGCCATTGTTCGTGGTTTTGATGGGCGTGTTCGGCCTGAAAGGCACAATCCACTACTATGTGGGCGCACAGACCTACGATACCCGCGTGGCAGAGCTGGCGCAAAGCGAAGGCGTTGACCGCTTTGGGGCCGTCATTATGATGGTGGACCCGGTGACTTTGTGGGTCTCTGAGACGATGCGCGCCAAACTCGCGGGGTGATCCCGCAAAACCTCGGCAAATGCGAGACCCCTAAAAACCGAAAAGGCCGCATACCCTTTCGGGTGCGGCCTTGGGTATACCAGCTTTCACGGTGCGGCGTAGCGCATGCCGTGGCCAGATTAGAGGCGGGTAACGCTGCAGATGTCGGCGCGGCTCAGGCCAATATCATCCAATTCGCGGTCCGACAGTTTGGACAATGCGTTGCGAGTTGTGCGCGCATCGTTCCATGTCGAAAGCTTGCTGAAAACGTTGCCAACAAATTCGACGAAACGGTAAGTTGTGATAGCGCCGAGTGGCGCGGTGTTTGTGGTCTCAAAAGCGGCCATTGCCGTAATCCTTGTTCATAAGCTGCATATTTTTGCAGCATGTTTGCTTCATGATTGGCAGATAGGCCTGCTGTAGGCGCGAAACAATCGATGTTTCAGCATTGCTGTAATGCAGTGATTGCATAGCTTTACGCCACAATTCCGCCTTTATTCGCAGATGTCCCAGAAAACCGTCGCTTTTGATTTGTGAGGCGTCGAAATCGTGCCGCCGCAGTATGTTTGACGGTTTTGATTTTCTGTGCTTGGCGGATGTTCCCTTTTCGTGCTAATTGAAGAAAAAGATAAAAAGGGGCGGTTATGCGGGTTTTGGGCATTGATCCGGGGCTTAGAAACCTCGGATGGGGCGTGATTGATGTTGCGGGTGCGCGACTGACGCATGTCGCGAACGGCATTTGCCACTCTTCCCCCGGGAAAGAGGAGGGCGATTTGGCGCAGCGGCTGCTGTCGTTATTTGATCAACTGACCGAAGTGGTGCGCCGCTACGCACCAGAGTCCGCCGCTGTAGAGCATACATTCGTCAACAAAGATGCGGTGGCGACGCTGAAACTGGGCCAAGCGCGCGGCATCGCACTGTTGGTTCCGGCGCAGGCAGGGCTGACGGTGGGGGAATATGCGCCGAACGCGGTGAAAAAGACCGTTGTCGGCGTCGGTCACGCAGCCAAAGCCCAAATAGATCATATGGTGCGCATCCATTTGCCGGGCGTCATAATCGCCGGGCCAGATGCGGCTGATGCCTTGGCTATTGCGATCTGTCATGCGCATCATCTGCAAAGCGCTGGCCGATTGCAGGCGGCGATGAAAAGGGCGGCAGGATGATCGGAAAAATTGCGGGACGGTTGGAATATCGCGGGTCTGACCATGTGCTGATTGATGTACGCGGGATCGGCTACATCGTGCATGTCTCGGACCGGACTTTGGCTTCGATGCCCCGCGTGGGCGAGGCCGTTGCCCTGTTCACCGAGCTTTTGGTGCGCGAAGATTTGCTGCAACTCTTTGGCTTTACCACGTTGCTGGAAAAGGAATGGCACAGGCTTTTGGTCACAGTGCAGGGCGTCGGCGCAAAAGCGGCCATGGCGATCCTTAGCAGTCTGGGGCCAGAGGGCGTTGCCCGCGCGATTGCTTTGGGTGATGTGAAAGCGGTGCAGTCCGCACCCGGTGTCGGCCCGAAAATCGCGCAGCGTGTGGTGTTGGAACTGAAATCCAAAGCGCCGACCGTTATGGCGATGGGCGCCAATCCTGCCGCGACGGCGGGCGCTGTTGAAGATGACAATGTGATTGAAACCCTTGCTGTCAAAGCGCCAAAACCCCTCAAGCCCGATGTAGGCCCAAGCCGCGCGAGTTTCAGCGCCGAGGCTTTGTCGGCGCTGATCAATCTTGGCTACGGCCATGGCGACGCGGCCCAAGCGGTGGCACAGGCTGCGGGCGAAAATGAAAGCGCTGAAACGGGGGCATTGATCCGGGCTGCGTTAAAATTGCTGGCGCCCAAGGCATGAAGCTATTTGCATTAAACGCCAGAGGCGGCGAAAGTCACAAAGATGCTTAAACCGGACCCCACCTTGCGCCCCGAAGGCCTGCCCGAAGACACGCCAGCCGAGCGGGACTGGGCTTTGCGCCCGCAGACGCTGGAAGAATTCGTAGGTCAGGCCGAGGCGCGGGCCAATCTGCGCGTTTTCATCGAATCGGCTAAAATCCGCGGCGAGGCGATGGATCACACGTTGTTTCACGGCCCGCCGGGTCTTGGCAAAACCACGCTGGCGCAGATCATGGCGCGGGAATTGGGCGTGGGCTTTCGCATGACCTCAGGTCCGGTTCTGGCCCGGGCAGGTGATTTGGCGGCGATCTTGACCAATTTGGAGCCGCGCGATGTACTGTTCATCGACGAAATTCACCGCCTGTCCCCGGTTGTCGAAGAGGTGCTTTACCCCGCGCTGGAAGATTTCGCACTGGATCTGGTGATTGGCGAAGGGCCCGCCGCGCGGACGGTGCGGATCGATTTGCAGCCCTTTACCTTGGTTGGGGCCACGACTCGGCTTGGGCTGTTGACCACACCGCTCCGCGACCGTTTCGGCATTCCGACCCGGTTGCAATTTTACACCGAGGACGAGCTTGACCTGATCGTGACCCGTGGCGCGCGATTGTTGGGCGTTCGTGCCGAACCCGAGGGCACGCGCGAGATTGCCAAGCGCGCGCGCGGC
>JBLIGH010000032.1:0-14372 GCA_047636855.1 Pseudorhodobacter sp. | reverse complement strand
GCAATCGATTTACTTACGTTTTTTGGGTGTCCTTAGTAGCCGGTAGGCGATGATAAAAGCCAGAGGCCAAGTAGCGTATAGCCGATCATCAGGGTGGTCAGTGGTAAATGCGCGCGGGCGGGCAGATCGGCAGGGCTAAGCCGCAAGGCCAGAATGACCGCCAAAACATGCGCGCCGACGATCAGCACAAACTGGCTGTTCCAGATCATCGTCATCGCCCAACGGTCAGTCAAAAACCCCATCGAGACGTAAAAAGGGGGCAGCCCCAACCAATCATCACCGCGGAAAAAAGGGTCATTTAGGGAGGCCAAAATATATTGCCCGCTTGTTAGCAATGTCGTCAGATAATGGGCCGAATGATAGCCCGCCGCGATGGCCAGAAAGGACAGCATGACGGGCATCAGGCTGGGGCTTTGACTGTTGGATGGGGCGTGCATAGTGCCTGCGCTGGTCATCATCGCAGGCTCGCGCGCTAACAATGGCCCAAGCCGCAGCGCCAGTAGAATGGCAGCTGCCGTCAGCGCCCATGTCGCCAAAAGCCCCGCCGTGTTCACCCCCGTCACCGCCGAGCGTCCTGTAAACTCCAACGGGTTTTCCCCGATCAAAGCCAACCACCAAAAGGTTGCCGATAGGCCATCAAAGCTAAGCCCCGCCAGCGCCAGCGTTACAAAGGCGACCGCCGATGCCGATAAAGGGGCCAACCCCAAAATCTGCGTCCCGGGCCAGCCGAATTTCACGATGGCACGCGGGCCAGACCGGTCCAGCCATAAGGGCGCGACTTTTGATAAGAACGTCAGGTAAACCGTCAAAAATTCGCCTTCGTCCAGCCAATCCTCGCCCTCGGCCACGCCAAGGCCAAAGATCACCAACCAATAGATTAATGCGGCTTGCGCCAGGGTTTGCGGGTCTTCGGGGGAAAGCGAGACAATATAGAACCAAAAAAAGCCCAACAAACCTGCAACCGCGGGCCAATGGCCAAATCGTGATAGTCCCACACCGCCACTGCGCCCCAAGATGGTCCGGGTCAGTCGGATTGGCGCCGTCCAAGGATTAACAGCACGCCAAAGATTGCCAAAAATCATGCAGCCCATAGGCAAAGCAACCCAAACGCCTGTCCAGACAATCAGCGTCAGCAGATTGTGCATCGGGTCGCGGGCGCCGATGAACCCGATCAGCAACAAGCCCATGAACAAGACCCAAGCGGCGTAGCTGGTCACGCTTACGGGCACCAACCCGCGCCGCGCCATCAAGTTATGGGCAGCGAGTTTGGGCAGTCGGTCGGGGGCCGCTGCCAAAAGCCCGGTTACCGCGACCGTGACCGCAGCCCCGGCCATGTAATATCCCGTCGGCAAAGTCATGATGATCGAGGCAGGCAAGGCACAGGCCAGCGCCACGCCGGGGCACAGTAAAGCTGTGATCGTGGTTATGCGTTTCATCGCAAACCATCCTCTCCTTTAACATCCCAAACTTCTAATCCACCCATCCGGGAATGGACCCGCCCACCGCGTGCCATTGCCAGAATGAAGGCAATCTCGTCTGCCCGGGGCGCATCCGGCACGCCAATTGTGATCGCGTCGAAATGGCTGCGCACATAGGCTGCGTTTATGTGGCCAAGCGGTACATCCAGCGCCACGCCCATGGCCGCGACCTTCATTGCCGAGGGCACAATTGCGCGGCTGGTGCCCAGACGTTCGCGCATCGCATAGCCGCCCGGCACATGCCAAAGCGCGCCATGTTCCACCTCGCCCGCAGCACCGACAATGGCGCCCTTGCCATAGCCATCAATCCCCACGGGCCCGCCCAAGGCAGCGATCAACCGTTCGGTCAGCATCAGCCCCAAGGGCTTCAAAGCCTCCATCGCCGACTG
The DNA here is from genome assembly GCA_047636855.1 of Pseudorhodobacter sp. Taxonomy (GTDB): domain Bacteria; phylum Pseudomonadota; class Alphaproteobacteria; order Rhodobacterales; family Rhodobacteraceae; genus Pseudorhodobacter. The sequence goes on along the minus strand of JBLIGH010000032.1, from coordinate 12,505 downwards.
CAACTCCGGCGCGTACTGGCCCGCGAAAGGGTTTTTGACCACTGCCATAATCGCGCCGCGTTGATGGGGGGTATCGGCTGTGGGGCCGCCCTCGTGGTGGATATCTTCGATGGTCAGAATGATTTTGCGCAGCGTGAAATCAAGCAAGGGCGGGTTCCTTTTCAAGGCTGAAGGTACCAAGGGTTTGCGTTTTAGATTGCAGGAAAAGGGCGGCGCCCGCAATCAAGCCGCGCGAAAGATAGTCTTGCGCCGCTGTTTGGCCTCGCCGTAAGGCCCGGGCTACATCGGCTTGATCAAGGCGCTCGACACCGGTTGTAACCACCCGCGACCCAAGATCACTGTCGTATTGCACATCGTGGGCGGGGCTGCGCGTGATCGCCGGATGACCCGGCAGGTTGACCTGATTTGCAATCATAGTGGCCGCAGCATCCGCCATCGCAGCCGTGCGTGCCACCACAGTAACTGCATCCGCGATCCCAAGCGAAAAGCTGCGCCCACGCCAACCCGAAGTTGCAATGCCCCGCGCTGGGTCAAGATGCCGAAGTGTCACCCGATCTTGCGCGCCACGGGGCAGTGCGATGGCCGAGGTCAGGCTTTGATCGCGGGCCAGATGGATCGCAATATCGCCGCCGTTATTGACATAGGCGCGCAGCAATCCCGTGCCAGCCGTCATCGCCGCAAGCACCTCATCAGCAACTGCGCCTGCGACCGCCGCCATTGGCGTGATGAAACGCGGGCGAAACGGTTCTGTCGCCATCTGCATTTTGCAAGCAATCACCCCTTGCAGTGCCGTTGGGGTCGTTTGGCGCAGCTCTGTCAATTCGGCCGCCAGCTCGGGCAAAACTGTCTCGAACCGTGCGATGGCCTGTGCGTAAGCTTGGCTGCGCGCTTGGCCTTGCGCCCATAAAATAAGGTCAATCGGGCCGTGATGCAGGTGCAGCCGGTTGCCGCTAAGCGCTGTGATCTGCGGACCAAGGCTCATTCCAACCCCCCTCGTTGTGGCAAAACCTGCGCTGCCACCGGGTATTCACCACCGTCACGCATCATCTGCGACAGACTGCGGATCGGTTTGCTATGACCACCAAGAGCCAGATACTTGGCACGGGGCAGGGTGAATTCCAAAGGCGCGACCAGTGCTGGGGTCGGAACATAGCCAAAAGCGCCACGCGGCAGCTGTGTTACATCGACCATGAAGGTGATGCCGCCGCCGGGCCAGATGTAGCAATGCGCGCCGCCCGATGTCAGCCGCGTTTCACCCGCCTGCACCGAACGGGTCAACCGCACCGGGTTTTGCGTGACACCGGCGCGCAAACTGCCACCCGCACCGCCCATGAACAGCACGGTGCAAAGCGATGGCTCGCAATTCTCGTCGATCAGCCGGACCGAAGGAAGCAATGTGTCGGGCAGCGGTTTGGGCTGCGGCACAAGGTCTGCGTCCAATTCGTAATAGGCAAATTCCTCGCCCGTGGTAGAAACCATCAAAAGCCGTAAACCGGCCTGCGCGCCCTTTTTTGGGTTCCAGGGGCCCAGTATCTGTGACGGGTCGGTCAAATTGGTGCCGCCCCAGCCCAGGCCCGGCTCTGCCACCCGAAAATACCTGCCGGGGGTCGAGCGTTGACCCTTGATCTTGATGCCGGTATCCTGCCAGCCCAAAACCTTGCCGGCCTGATGTTCCGAGACAACGCCGGTAATGTGGTCATCGACGACGACGACCTCATCCACCAATCCGCGCCATTGATCGGCAAACATGCCAATCGTCGCCGAACCGCAACCAACCCGCATTCGATTTTCCGGGCGGCCATCAACGATTGGGGCCTTGCCCGCTTGCACGGTCACCGTGCAGCCGCCGTCAATTGTCAGCTCGACCGCCTCGCAATTGCACAACGCCAAAAGCGCGGAACAGGTCACCCGACCTTGCGCTTTAGAGCCGCCGGTCAAGTGGTGCACGCCACCAAGCGACAGCATCTGGCTGCCATATTCGGCGGTGGTGACATGGCCAATCGCCTCGTCGCCCGCACGGATTACAGCGCCTTGCGGCCCCAAATACCGGTCGGTGTCGATCTTCACCTTAACCCCGCAATAGGAAAAGATCGCTTCGGTGACGACCGTCACCATATCTGCGCCATCGATTTCGGAGGCGATAATAAACGGGGCCGGTTTGTAATCGGGATAGGTGGTGCCAGTGCCGATGCCAGTGATTTTTGGATCCCCGGCCAAGAATGCGCCATCCCATTCGCGGCTGGCAAAGGCAATGATATCACCGCCAGCTTTCACCGTGTTGGACAGCAAAATCACCGGATCTGTGCGAATGATGCGTCCTGCTTCATTGGCATAGCGATCACAGGCCCCGGTCTGGCCGGGGGCGATGTAGCACATGACCGGGCAGGCATCGCAGCGAATTTTGTCAGGGCTAGGCGCCATTACCCATGCCCTCCATCATCCATGGCTTTCGCTGTAAAACCAGGGTTGGCCTGCCGTATTGCGGCCAAAACGCGGTGCGGCAGCGCGGGCAACCGCGTCACATCGGCACCGCAGGCATGGCGGACTGCGTTCAAGATTGCCGGCGCGGTTGGGATCAACACATGCTCGCCCAGACCCTTGGCGCCGAATGGGCCTTCGGGGTCGGGCACTTCGATCAATAGGCTTTCGATCATGGGTACATCCCCCGTTGTCGGGATCAGATAATCATGCAGGTTTTCAGTGCGCCCGGGCAGATACTCTTCCATCAGCGCAAGGCCGATGCCTTGGGCAATGCCGCCTTCAATCTGGCCGGTGGCCAGCTTTGGATTGATCACCCTTCCCAAATCATGCGCTGCCGTGATCTTCAACAATTTCACCGTGCCAAGGGCTGCATCAACCGACAGTTCCACCAATTGCGCGCCGTAGCCATAAACCGCATAGGGGGTGCCTTGGCCCTTTTCATCCAGCGCAGTGGTGGGCGGATCATAGCTTTCTTCTGCCATCACAACATAGCCAAAAGGCCCGATTGCGATGCCGGACAGATCGAGGCTGGCGCTTTGGCCGTTTTGTGTGGCGGTGATGCGGTTTGCGGTCAAAGACAGCAGCGCTGCATCACCCATATTCAGCCGCCGCAAAAGCTCGGCGCGCAACGTGCGACCTGCAGCTTGCGCGGCACGGCCCGAAACATAGGTCTGACGGCTGGCAGAGGTTTTGCCCGCATCCGGCGTCAGCGCGGTATCAGGGCCAAGCAATGTGATTTGCGCCAAAGGCAGCCCCAACGCATCCGCTGCAATTTGCGCGATGATGGTGTTGGACCCCTGACCAATATCCGTAGCGCCCTGATGCAGAACCAATGCGCCCTGTGCCGTCAGCCCGATCCGGATGGTCGAGGGGTTTGGCAGGGCCGTATTGCCGCACCCATACCAGCACGAGGCGATGCCGACACCGCGGCCCGCAATACCCTTGGCCTCGGCCAGTGCTCGCAGCCAATGAGGGCGCAGCGCGGTTAGGCAGTCCACAATGCCCGGCGCTTGCAGCACTTGCCCGGTTGCCGTCGCATCGCCTTGGCGCAGGGCATTGCGCAGGCGGAATTCCAACCGGTCCAGGCCCGCCTTCTCTGCCAATTTGTCGAACAAGGTTTCTTGCCAAATCGCCGCTTGCGGCACGCCAAAGCCGCGAAATGCACCGGAAACCGGGTTGTTGCTATGCACAGCGCGGGCTGTCGCGTGATACGCAGGGGTAAAATAGGGGCCGCAGGCATGCACCGGCACGCGGTTGGCAACTGTCGGACCCCAGCTGGCATAGGCACCCGTGTCAAAGACGCCGTCAACTTTCATCGCCACAATCTGCCCTTGTGCGTCACAACCGATACTGCCGGTTATATCCGAAGGGTGGCGCTTGGTGGTGGAGGCCATGCTTTCGGCACGGGTGTAAACCATGCGGCACGGCCGCCCGGTTTTCAGTGTCACAAGGCCAATCAACGGTTGCAAGCTCAGATCCAGTTTGGAGCCAAAGCCACCGCCAACCGCCGAAGGAATGATGCGAACCCGCTGGGGCGCAAGGCCCAAGACAAGCGCTGTGTCATCGCGGTCCATGAAGGGGGCTTGGGTGCAGGCCCGGATCACCAAAGTCTCGCCGTCCAGCCAAGCGGCCCCGGCCTCAGGCTCGATATAGGCGTGTTCGACAAAGGCCGTGTGGATTGTGCCGCTGACGATATGGGCCGCGTGGCCAAGTGCGGCATCGGCGTCGCCCTTGGTGACCCGCCCCTCGATCAACAGGTTTTGCGGGCGGTCACTGTGCAGGCGAGGGGCGGTTTCCGCTTCGGCGTCAGCAGGCGTCAGCAGGGCCGGTTTCGCTTGCCAGACCACGGGGAAACCTGCCAGGTCGGGCGGTGCCCGGCCATCATCCTCGAAGGCCACAAGCGCCACCGCCTCGCCCCGAAAACGCGTGTAGGTCTGCGCCAAAGCGGGTTGATCGGCAAAGACAGGGATCACGCCAAAGCGGTTGCGGCCCGGAATGTCGGCGGCCGTAAAGACATGGGCGCTGTGGGTGGCAGCCCAACCTTGTAGATCACCAAAGCTAAAATCGGCGGTGGGGTGGGGCGAGCGGATCGCCTTGACCAGCAAGCCGCCGCTTTGCCATAAATCCGCCCCAAACTGGTCGCCCGAAACCTTGGCCGCGCCGTCCAAACGGTCCGGGCTGGCACCGATCGCTTGACCCACAGGGGGCGAGGGTGTCAGCGGCTGCGCGCCCGCATCACAGACCGCAGCAATGATCTTGGTATAACCGGTACAGCGGCACAAAACCCCGGCAAGGGCCGCTTTGGCCTGATCGGGCGAGGGCTTTGGGGTTTCATGCAGCAACGCGACTGCCGCCATGATCATTCCCGGCGTGCAGATGCCGCATTGCGCCGCGCCATGTCGCAAGAACGCTTGGCGCAACTGGGTCAAAACCTCTGTCTGCGCCTCGATCGTCTCGACCGATTTGCCTGCCACGCGTGCGGTTGGCATCAGGCAAGCGCAAACCGCGGCGCCATCAACCAGCACGGTACAAGCGCCACAATCGCCCGCATCGCAGCCGACCTTAGTGCCCAATAACCCGGCTTTTTCGCGCAAAGCCTCGGACAAGCGCAAACTGCCGGGATTGTCGAGCGTTATGGCTTTGCCGTTGAGAGTGAAGCTGATCATTCGGCCAACCCCTCGCAACAGTCCGCCACGGCGCGGCGCAGCAATTCAGTCGCGGCCTCGGCCCGGTAGCTGGCAGTGGCCCGCAAATCGTCGAGGGGGCTCAGAAAAGGGGCGACCTGATCATGGTGAACGCGTGCTGCGGCTTGCGCAAGTTTTGCGCCGACCAATTCACGTTCCAATTCGGGCAAGCGGCGGGCTGTGGCAGAGCAGGCCCCAACCGCCATTGCTGCGCCTGAAATACGGCCCTGCGCTTGGGTCAACCGCACAGCGACCATCGCGATCGAGATCACCAGATAGGCGCGCGCACCCAGCTTGAGGAATTTCGACTGTCCCGACAGGGAATGCTGCGGAATAAAAACCTCGGTCAGAATTTCGCCCAGTTGCAGCGCGGTTTGACGCGGACCGATCAAGAATGACGCAAGTGGCATCAAGCGCGCGCCCGAAGCACTGGTCAGGCGAACCTGCGCATCCATAATCAGCAAAGGCGGCACACCATCTGCGGCAGGAGAGGCATTGCAAAGGTTGCCGCCAAGCGTTCCGGCATTCTGGATCTGCCGCCCGCCGACTTCGCGGGCTGCTTGTTGCAAGGCGGTCAGGGCGGCTGGTAGCTTGGCCTCGGCAATCGTGGCCCAATTGGTGCAGGCCCCAATGCTTAGGCCCGCATCCGTCATAACAATCTTTGACAAATCGCCCACAGCCGTCAGATCGATAATATCACCAGACAGCTGGGCTGCCTGCGTTGCCGGGTACAAATCCGTTCCGCCAGCCAACAACCGAGCCGGACCGTTTGCCAAGGCGGCAAAAGCTTCTGACAGGGTCGAGGGGCGTAGGAAAGCCGTCATTCAGTCACCAAATCGTTTGTACACAAACAGTCTGCAATCTGATTCTGCATTCTGTCAACACTGTTGCATGGTCAAACGCAGAAGGTTATGCCGACAGGGTGAAACAAAAGCCAACCAATGATGAAAAAACGGGCAATCCTTCCTATGTGCTGGATGAACAGGTCGGTTATGTTCTGCGCCGTGTGACCCAGCGGCATCTGGCAATTTTTTCCGAAATCATCCCCGAAGTCACTACAACGCAATTTGCGGTGCTGGCGCGGTTGTCACAAATGGGCGCGCTTTCGCAAAACCACCTTGGCAGGGCTACCGCGATGGATGCGGCGACTATCAAAGGCGTTGTGGATCGGCTGGCACGGCAAGGCTATGTCACCACCACGCCCAACACCCAAGATCGCCGCCGTCTTAATGTTGAGTTGACGCCAAAAGGTGTAGGCATGGTCAAGGATCGCATGTCGGACGGGGTGCGGGTCTCGGACAAAACACTAGAACCCCTTTCAGCAGAAGAGCGCGCGCAGTTTTTGGCTTTGTTGACCCGATTAAGCTAATCCCGCCGATTTGCTTTATCGCAGCAGCCTTCCCCCAATTTTTGCGGCTTTTCCTTGCCTTTGTGGCAAAGAATGCATTAGGTGGCCGTGTTCTCGGGGCGGGGTGCAATTCCCCACCGGTGGTCATAGTCCACGAGCGCCTGTCGCAAGACAGGGTCAGCAGATCCGGCGAAATTCCGGGACCGACGGTATAGTCCGGATGGAAGGAACAAAGGGTGTGGCGTGGCAGCGTATGCTTCACGTCATAGCTTCGCCTTGGGGCCTGACAATTATAAGGAAGGTTCCTATGACCAAAAGACTAACTATCGCATTCATCAAAGCCCGCTGGCATGCTGGGATTGTCGATCAAGCTCTGGCAGGGTTTGTCGATGAGATGCAGGCTGCGGGGACGGATGCGCATCTGGTAACATTCGATGTACCCGGCGCGTTTGAGATGCCTTTACTGGCGCAAAGACTGGCTAAAACCGGCACTTACGACGCGATCGTCGCTGCGGCTTTTGTGGTGGATGGCGGCATTTATCGTCATGATTTTGTCTCGCAGGCCGTTGTGTCAGGCTTGATGGACGTGCAGTTGAAGACCGATGTTCCGGTGTTTTCGGTGTCTTTGACGCCTCATAATTTCCAAGCAACGAACGAGCATATTGCGTTCTTCGGGCAGCATTTCCGCAAGAAAGGCGCAGAGGCCGCACAAGCGGTCATCGGCATCATGTCTATGCAACGGGATGTCGAGCAAAATGACACCGTAAAAGCCGTGGCGAATGTGCCGGCTGCCAAAACACCCGCAAAGAAAAAGTAGCGGGTGATCCTCGCTCAGAACCTATAGCACGCGCCCGGAAATTGCTTTTCTGGGCCGTGCCTCTTTAGTGAAAACAACGCTCCTCCTCTTGATCGTAACCGCGCGATGACAGCGCAAGTTGAGTTCAACGCATGATTACCTTCACACTTGCCGTTTTTTTCCTGATGATCACGCCCGGACCGGGCGTTATGTCGACCGCAGGTGTCGGCTCGGCTTTTGGATTTCGCGCCGGGTTGAAATATGTGCTTGGATTGTTCATCGGCACCAATATCGTGGCGCTTTGCGTGATTACCGGTCTGGCCGCGATCTTGTTTTCGGTGCCATGGGTGCGCTGGATGGCGATGGGGCTGTCGATCCTTTATCTGTTGTATCTGGCTGCACGCATCGCCCTTGCGGGGTCAAAGATTGCCTTTATCAAGGCCACAATTGCCCCCGGCATCGGTGCAGGTATCTTGTTACAAGCGATCAATCCCAAGGCCTATGTGGTGAATGCGACCCTGTTCACCGGTTTCCCCTTTGCACCCGAAAGCCTTGCGCTCGAGACGATGCTGAAGCTTTTGATCGCCAATGCCATCTGGATCCCCATTCATTTTGGCTGGCTTTGGGCCGGGGCCAGCCTGCACCGGCTGAACCTATCCGATCGGGCACAACGCAGGATCAACTACGCAATGGCCGGGGCAATGCTGGCTGTGGTGGCGCTTGCTTTGCTGGCCGGTGCGCGGCAAGCCTAGCCGCGTTTAGCGCTTGACCCGATCGGGCAGGTTGCGGGCTTTCACAAACAGATGTGCATAGGCAAGACCGGCGGCAGATGACTGGCAGCGCGTTTTTTGCAGGTTGATTTCCGCGCTCGTTATATCAGAGGCGGCAACCGACAATTCTTCGATCCGGTCGCAGTGCAGCAGGTTCACCAGAAGGTCGTATTTGGTTTCGATCCGAACGACGGCCGCCACGGTTTCATCCGCATCTGCCAAGACCGTTTTTATATGCGCGCCAAGGGCTTTCGACCAAGCCCCTTGCGCCTCGTTAAAACAAAGCGTGGCGACGGCAGGTGCCTCGGCTGCGTTGTCGAGGCAATAATCCTGAGCCGCATTGACGCAATCTGCCGGACTGGTACCCGCAGAAATGGCTTGTGTCAGGCAGCTATTGGCAGCGTCGACATCCACCTCGGCCAAGGCGGGGCTTGCGAGGTTAAGGCACAAAGCTGCATATGCGATCCGTTGAAACATCCTGAAACCCTTTTGAAATCTGTATTTGATATATCGACGAGCATGCGTGCGGCCTTTGGTCAGGCGTCTATTGCAAAGCGTTTGAGCATCCGAGGGTCGGGCGTCACACCGATGCCGGGGGCATCTGGGATCGCCACACGCCCAGTTGCTGCAATTTGCCCTTGTATATCCAGGGGCACTGTCAGCAGCGCGTCGCGAAATTTGTTATCGGTCGTGTCGAATTCCAACATCGGCTCTTGGGGATGCAGACCGCCGGGCAGGGGGGGCATCGCGGCAAGCAGTTGCAGGTTGGTAGCAACGGCCACAGCCGAGCCCCAGACATGGTTGATGACCGGGGTGAAATGCGCGTGACAAAGCGCCAGCACGCGCAGGTATTCCGAAACGCCCCCCAAGGCGCAGACCTCGGGCTGGGCGATATCAAGGCCTCGGTTTTCAAGAATAGCGCGCCAACCCCAACGGTTAAATTCGGCCTCGCCACCCGAGATATTGACCTTAAGCCCGGCGCGCAATTCGCGGTATCCATCCAGATCTTCGGGGGCGACGGGCTCTTCAAACCAATAGGCGTCCAATTCCTCTAGCGCGCGGCCGACATAGAAGGCGTCGGATGTTGTGTAGCAATGGTTGGCATCGACCATGAAATCGAAATCCGTGCCAATTCCGTCACGCACAGCGGCGCACAGCTTGATATCGTCACGCGCGCCCAACCCGACTTTCATCTTCACTGCGGCAAAGCCCATGGCGCGGATCGCGGCGGCCTCGTCTTTGAAGCGCGCGACATGATCCGCCACGCTTTCGCGCTTTAGCATCATACCATAGCCATAAGCAGGCACAGAGGTGCGGTGCGCGCCGCCGATCAGCTTGTGCAACGGCAGGCCGGTGACCTTGCCCGCGATATCCCAAAGCGCGATGTCAACGCCCGACAGCGATTGCATCGGCATGCCCTTTTGGCCGTGATCGCGCATCAGGTTATAAACCTTGTGCCAAATCACATCGCGATCCATCGGGTCCATGCCCAGCACCATGGGCTGAATGACCCCTTCGACGATGCCCTTATTGGCGCGCGCAATCGTGCCCGGCCCAAAGCATTCGCCCCAGCCGGTTATACCTTCGTCGGTTTGAACCTCGACAAGATGGGCTGTGCGCCTGGAATAGTATTGCTGCGAATAGCCCAATTCCTCTGGCATATCATATTGAAGAACGTGGCTTTGGATGCGTGTGATCTTCATGCAGGCCCTTCTTTGCCCCTGATAAAGTCCGGGCGTTTGGCTTGGTTTTTGATATGGTATACCAAAATAAAATGGTATACCATATTTTTTGCCAGAGGCGGAGGAGCGCAGATGACAAGCGGCACGGTTGCAATTTTTGGCCTTGGGGCGATGGGTTTTGGCATGGCAGGGGCGTTGGTCCGGGCCGGGCTGAAGACCCACGGCTTTGATGTGAATGCGCAAGCCGCCGCCCGGTTTCAAGCTGCTGGCGGTGCTGCGGGCGGCTTTGCCGAGATCGCTACAAGCGTTGAAGCCGTGCTAATTGTCGTCTTGAATGCGGCCCAGACCGAGGCGGTTTTGTTTGGCGAGGACGGCATTGCCGCGCAGCTGGCGCAAGGCACTGTGGTCATCGCCTGTGCGACGGTTGCACATGATTTTGCCCGCGATATGGCTGCGCGTTGTGCCAGCTTGGGTTTGCTTTATCTGGATGCGCCGGTCTCGGGCGGGACAATAGGTGCCGCCGAGGGCACGTTGTCGATCCTTGCATCGGGATCGCCCGACGCCTTTGCCAAGGCCCAGCCCGCGCTGGCTGCAATTGCTGCGAAGGTGTTCGAGTTGGGCGACGAGGTTGGTGCTGGATCGTCGATGAAGGCCGTCAATCAGATGCTGGTCGGCATCCATATCGCGGCCATGGCCGAGGCCATGACATTTGGAATAACGCAAGGGATAGCACCCGAAACATTTCTGGAAGTCATCCGCCAATGTGCAGGCACCAGTTGGGCTTTAGAAAGTCGCGCGCCGCATATTATTGCGGGCGACTACACCCCTTTGAGTGCTGTGGATATCTGGCCCAAAGATCTTGGTATCGTGTTGGATATCGCGAAGGGGGCAAAATTCGGCGCGCCAATTACCGCGGCGGCCCTGCAGCAATATCTTGCGGCATCAGGCTCGGGCCTTGGCAAGCAAGATGATGCAGCGGTCGCCAAAGTCTATGCCCGCAATGCAGGTCTGACACTGCCCGCAGAAAGCTAAACCGGTGCGTGTCGATATGGCCGTGGCATTGATACATCTGAAAAAGCTATGGTTGCCGCAACGCGCCTCAAGACCGAAGGCGAACAAGCGGATGAACAAGGGAATGGACGAATGAAAACGGTACGTTTGTCGGAAATGGACAATGTGGTCACCGCAGCGGTTACTTTGCAGGTGGGCGATGATGGTGCGTCCGCGCTGATCCCACGGGGTCACAAAATGGCAACCCGCGCCATTGGCAAGGGCGAACCCGTGCTCAAATACTCGGCTGTGATTGGCTATGCGGCCGAAGACATTGCGTCAGGCTCGCATGTTCACACTCATAACCTAGAGTTTAGGGCCGTGGATGTCGCCTATGAATACGGGACAAACCTGAACCCTATTGCGCCCGCCGCGACCCCCGATACATTTATGGGATACCGGCGCAAATCAGGCCGTGTGGGGACGCGCAATTATATCGCCGTGCTGACAAGCGTGAATTGCTCGGCGACAGCGGCAAGACAGATCGCGGCCTATTTCACGCCAGAAAAGCTGGCGGCTTACCCAAATATCGATGGCGTCGTGGCCTTTGTGCATGGCACGGGCTGTGCGATGGGCGGCGATGGTACCGGGTTCGAGGTTTTGCAGCGCACGCTTTGGGGCTATGCGCGCAATCCGAATTTTGGCGGGGTTCTACTTGCCGGTTTGGGCTGCGAAATGATGCAGATCGACTGGTTGATCGAGGCTTATGGCCTGACGCCCGGCCCGTTGTTCCAGACCATGAACATTCAAGATGTCGGTGGGTTGCGGCGCTGTGTCGAGCTGGGAATATCGAAGATCACGGGGATGTTGCCAGAGGTCAATAATGCGCAGCGCGAGGTTTGCCCCGCCTCGGAATTGATGGTCGCCTTGCAATGTGGCGGGTCGGATGCCTGGTCGGGGATTACGGCAAACCCGGCCGTTGGCTACGCCTGCGATCTGCTGGTCGCCCAAGGTGGGACCGGCGTGCTGGCCGAGACGCCAGAAGTCTACGGTGCCGAACATTTGCTGATCGCCCGCGCCGCTAACCGCGCGATTGGGGACAAGCTGATTGGCCTGATCCATTGGTGGGAGGATTACACCGAACGCAATCGCGGTTCGATGGATAACAACCCAAGTCCGGGCAACAAAAAGGGCGGTCTGACGACAATCTTGGAGAAATCGTTGGGGGCCGTCTCTAAGGGCGGCACGACGCCTTTGATGGGGGTTTATCGCTACGCTGAACCGATCACGGTCAAAGGCTTTACCTTCATGGACAGCCCCGGCTATGACCCGGCTTCGGTCACCGGGCAAATTGCCAGCGGCTGCACGTTGGTGTGCTTCACGACGGGGCGCGGCTCGGCCTTCGGGGCGAAGCCTTCGCCTTCGATGAAAGTTGCGACCAATTCCGAGATGTTTGAGCGGCTGGAAGAGGATATGGATGTGAACGCCGGGCGCATTCTGTCGCAAGGCGCATCGGTCGATGAGGTCGGGCGCGAAATCTATCAGATGTGGTTGCGGATGGCCTCGGGCGAGCAGACAAAATCCGAAGCGCAGGGCTTGGGCGATTATGAGTTTGTGCCATGGCAAATTGGCGCGGTAATGTGATCGCGCGACGGCGCGGCCTTAATCGATCAACGCGCCGTCGCTCGCGTCCTTGCTTTTCAAGTACGCTTCGGTTTGCTGGTGGACCTCAGCCACGACATTGCTGCGCAGAT